>CALGRN010000108.1 GCA_937880835.1 uncultured Prevotella sp.
GAGTGGAAAGCGTAAAAGAAGAAATAGAATATAAGGGTACGAGTGTTATCATACCGAGACGCGAATGTCTTCAAACTTTCCAAAGACATCTTAAACAGAAAAAAGCAAAGGAGGCTAAGAAATAATGAAAACAGATATTATATTATGTGGAGTAGGAGGACAGGGTATCCTTTCTATTGCAACAATCATAGGTGAGGCTGCTTTAAATGAAAATCTTAACATAAAGCAAGCGGAAGTACACGGAATGTCACAACGTGGAGGAGATGTTCAGAGCAATTTGCGTATTTCTTCAAATCAGATAAACAGCGACCTTATTGGTTTAGGACAAGCAGATGTTATCATTTCAATGGAACCTATGGAGGCTTTGCGTTACCTGCCTTATCTTAACAAAAACGGCTGGATAATAACATCAAGTGCGCCTTTTATAAATATCCCGAATTATCCTGATATAGAAAAGATCAAAGCAAATCTTGACAAGATAAAGAATGTCATAATGCTGGATATTGAACAACTTGCCAAAGACAATGGCATTCCTCGCAGTGCAAATGTTATTCTTTTAGGTGCAGCACAGAAAGCTCTTGGAATAGAATATGACAAATTACAGGGAGCTATTCAGCGTGTATTCGCACGTAAAGGAGAAAGTGTTGTAGATGCCAACCTGAAAGCATTGGAAATAGGTAAGAACTCACAAAAGTAAATTATTAACTTTATTAATCCTCTTCCATGTTCTATGGGAGAGGATTAATTTATTATCATAATTATAATCATGAAAAATACACCTATAAGTAAAGAACTGATTGACAATGCCATAAAAGATTTCGGCATACAAGATTTCTCTAAGGCAACTATTCGTGAAGTTAAGTCGATTGCGGCTTATGCAGAGAAGGAATCAGGCGTAGAGTTCATAAAAATGGAAATGGGTATTCCCGGACTTCCTGCATCAAAAGCAGGTGTTGATGCACAGATAAGAGCTCTTCAAAACGGTATTGCAAGTTCTTATCCAGACATTCAAGGTTTACCGGAATTGAAATCTCAGGCTTCACGATTTGTAAAAGCTTTCATTGATGTGGATATTGCTCCGGAAGGTTGTGTTCCTGTGTGTGGAAGTATGCAGGGTACGTTTGCAGCTTTCCTTACCTGTTCGCAGGCAGATGCAAAGAAAGACACCGTTCTTTTCATTGATCCGGGTTTCCCTGTTCAAAAAATGCAGTTGCAAGTGCAAGGAGTTAAATATATAACTTTTGATGTATATGATTTCAGAGGTGATAAACTTGCCCCTAAATTGGAATCATACTTGAAAGAAGGCAATATATGTGCTATTGTATATAGTAATCCGAACAATCCTTCTTGGATATGTTTCAATGATTACGAATTGAAGACCATTGGTTCGCTTGCATCTCGATATGATGCTATCGTAATGGAGGATTTAGCATATTTTGCAATGGATTTCCGTAAAGATTTAAGCAAACCTTTTGAACCACCTTATCAACCTTCGGTTGCTAAATACACAGATAATTATATTCTGCACATAAGTGGTTCTAAGGCGTTCAGCTATGCGGGAGAACGCATTGGTGTAACTTGTATATCCAATAAACTGTTCCATCGTCATTTTACAACATTGGCAGAACGGTACGAAGGACTACCTTTCGGACTTGTTTTCTCTACCCGAATGCTTTACGCGCTGTCTTCCGGTACGAGCCACAGTGCACAATATGCAATGGCAGCTATGCTGAAAGCAGCATCAGACGGAGAGTATAATTTCAGAGAAGAGATAAAGGTTTACGGAGAACGTGCCCATAAATTGAAAGAGATTTTCTGCCGTCATAATTTCTATGTTGTATATGACAAAGACCTTGACGAGCCTATTGCAGACGGTTTCTATTTTACAATAGGCTATCCCGGTATGACATCCGGCGAGCTTGCTCACGAACTTATGTATTATGGTCTTAGTGCAATATGCCTTGTAACAACGGGTAGTCATCAGGAAGGATTACGTGTCTGCACTTCGTTCATACGTGATAATCAGTATGAATTGTTGGAAGAACGAATGAAGATTTTTGCAGAAAATAATCCTCGATAAATAAGAATATATAAGCATTATACATTCTGAGAGAGCATTTTTCATGATTTCCGGAAAACTAAATGCTTAACAAGGGAGAAATATATGATGTCTTTTCATAATCGAAAAAATGTCATTACGTTGCCCTAATACATAAAAACAAAAACAGGATATGCTTTAAATGGCATATCCTGTTTTTGTTTTTTATTATCTCCGTAATATTTCAATATAATCTTCTTTTTACGATACTGTCTTTCTTAATTGCCTTTCTTTTGCTTTCAAACATAGTGTTCGGTTTTGCATAAGTTGTTCTGCGCAAATCGAATTCATCCACTTCATCGCAATTTATACCGTACATTGTGCCATAGAACTGATCTTTGTCAAGATAGAAACCGTCTCTGTTGCGGTTTATGTACAGTCTCATCTCTCGCTTAAATCCGTTTTGATTTGCATCATACAATATGCAGATGTCTCCCGTTCTGGGGTCTATGTACCAAGAAAATCTCAATTCGTCTGTTCCGTCTTCATAGAAATCATACTCT
>CALGRN010000109.1 GCA_937880835.1 uncultured Prevotella sp.
AATAAATAATGGACATTTGGAGCTTTTCAGCCTACCAAATGTCCATTACGCCGAAAAAAACGCAATTCGGTTTAATGCAACAAGCGGCATCGTCCGATTGGTTACAAAAAATGAAATCGGCATAGATACAAATAAAAAGAGGCATGTTTTCTCAAACATACCTCTTTTATTAATCTTGTTCTAAATATTAACTATTAAGGAAGACTGATTGCCTCGCTTGGGCAAACATCAGCGCATGTTCCACACTCTGTGCAGAGATCTGGATTGATAGAATATTTATCACCTGCTGAAATAGCCTCTACCGGACACTCATCAATACATGTACCGCATGCGATACAATCGTCACCAATTACGTAAGCCATAATATAAATCTTTTATGTTAATAATGTTTTGTATTTAAATGCAAGGTATTTGTACCTATTTTGTATGGTGCAAAGTTAGCGTATTTATTTTTATCTACCTAAAAATGATGATTATTTTTATTTTATTTATACTTCGTGAAAATAAATACATATACAATATACAAAGGAAAAAGGCGTTATTTAAGTATGTCATAACACTTTTGCAGACTCTTGCAGCTATGAAAATACGGGGTCTGCAACATATTAATATCAGATATGTCAAACAGACTGTACATTATATTTATCATGTTACTTGCGTTTGTTGATGCCGACGCACAAGACAGAACGGTTCAAAATCGCCCATATACCGACCTTCGTCCGTTTCATTTAGGAGTGCTCGTAGGTACTCATACGCAGGATTTTGAATTTGAAAACATAGGTCCGCAGATCATAACAAACGAGGAAGGAACAACCACAGAGGTTCTCGTTACGGCAGATCAGGACAGGTTTGACACCGGATTTCATGTCGGCGTGCTTGGCGAACTGCGCCTTAACACGCATTTCCAACTGCGCATTGCTCCTGCAATGTATTTCGGAACGCGGCATATAACATTCAGAAACTTTACAAATCTCGACAGCAACGGCGAACCCATAGAGATGAATCAATACATGAAAACGGCTTACATATCTTCGGCTTTCGATTTGATTTTCGCTGCACCGCGATTTAACAATCATCGCCCTTACATAATGGCTGGCGTCAATCCGATGATAAATCTGTCGGGAAAAGATGATGACATACTTGCTTTAAAGAAGTATGACGTGTTCTTGGAGCTTGGTTTAGGATGCGATTTTTATCTGCCTTTCTTCAAGCTCAGACCTGAATTGAAGTTCATGTATGGTATGACAAACTGCCTTGATACGAAACACGTGAATACCATAAAGGACAAAAGCATAATACCATATACAAACTCCGTGAGCAAGGCAAACAGCAAAATGATTGTTCTTACATTCCTGTTTGAATGACGACAATGTTATTTCTTCTTGAAATCAAGTAGTATCTTGCCTACGAAAATGGCATGTTTACCATTCTGATCTATCGGTATTTCCACATCATTCAGGTTCTTGACATACCTCAGTTTCTTAAAATATGTGTGTGAATGTCCGCCAAGCAGCAAATCAATACCGTCAGTATTCTTTATCATTATCTGGTCGTTCATGTCGCGTTCGTCCCAACCTAAATGCGACAGACAAATGATGTAATCGCACTTTTTATTGTTTCTAAGCTCGTCTGTAACAGCCTGCGCAGTTTTCACAGGGTCGTAGTATTTCACTCCCTTATAGTTTTCAAGCTCTACCAAACCGTCAAGTTTAGTGCCTAAACCGAAAATACCGATTTTTATTCCTTTCCGTTTTATTATCACATACGGCTTCACGATTCCTTCGAGCGGCGTGCCTTTAAAATCGTAGTTGGCGCAAACGATGGGGAATTTGGCTTTCTTGAATATCCTTGCCATATTGTCGATACCGAAGTCGAACTCATGATTTCCAATGGTTGCGGCATCATAATTCATCATGTTCATAAGCTCAATCTCGATGTCTCCTTTATATAATGTATAATAAGGTGAGCCTTGTGAGAAGTCGCCACTGTCGAATAGAAGCAGATCGGGAGTTTGTTTTCGTTCTTGTTTCAGCATCTCTATGCGCCTGAGAAATCCTCCCCTGCCCGCCAACATTGTGTCGGCAAGGTGTTTGTTAAGTGGCATTATGCAGCTGTGAGTATCGTTTGTGTACAGTATCGTTATCTGTTTCTGAGCCGAAGACACGGCAGCCAGAAGCACAAACAGACATAAAAATATATTTCTTTTCATCATATTTGTTTTATCAATCTTTTATAATAATTCTTCCTTCTACATTGCTGTCCACTGCAATTCCTTTACTGTTCTGCTCTTTGAAATATTTTACTATTATGAACCTTAAATTGTTCTCTTCCGTTTGAGGAGAGTTTACGTTCGTCTTTTTCTTGAAAGCTTCCAGTTTATCGTTGCCCTGCGCCAGATAGTCAAGCGTTGAAATGCGGTATGTTTTGTCTTTTTCTATTTCCTTTCCATTCACTTTCACGCTTACAAGTTTCCTCTCCTTGGACATTACCATTCTAACTTCCCGGCTCAATCCTTCGCCGTTCACAGATGCAATCTGACTGAAAAGTTCCATTACATCATCGCCTTTCAATGACAGAAAACAAATCTTATTCTCGAAAGGAGCTACGTCCAAGATATTTCCATAGGTAACATTACCCTCCGCTAATGCCGCTCTTATCCCGCCCATATTATAAACAGAGAAGTCCGGTTTCTCTCCGTAGTCCTTGCAAGCCCACATCAGTATATCTGCAAGAAGATTGGACAAGGGGCTTTCAGGTCTTTCTGCTGCCATGTATTTTGCAGCCTTGCCCACTATCGGACTCATTATGCTGTCCACTTCTTTGCTGTAAGGTGCAATGAATTTTGCAGCCTTGCTGTCTGTGCCGGCATCGTATCTGCTGTCTATCAATATACGGCTTCTTGATATTTTCGTAAGTTCATAATGCGAAGAACACGAACTTA
The DNA here is from genome assembly GCA_937880835.1 of uncultured Prevotella sp. Lineage (GTDB taxonomy): Bacteria > Bacteroidota > Bacteroidia > Bacteroidales > Bacteroidaceae > Prevotella. The sequence continues at coordinate 2,942 of CALGRN010000109.1, forward strand.
TGACAATCATGACAGAAGCAAACACTGCGAATATAAGTTTTTTATACATGTAAAATAATATTGTTTTTGAGATAGCAAAATTAATAAAAAACTGTCAAACAGCAAAAAACAATACTTTAATTTGGCAAATATCAGAAAATGTATTACCTTTGCACCGCTTTTCGGCGTAATCGCTGACAGGAAGAAGAGTTACCTTGTTATGTTGCGTTGGAACGATAAACAATTTAATTATTAAACGAAAATGAATTTAATAAAAGTTGCTGAGGAAGCATTTGCAACCGGCAAACAGCATCCGGAATTCAGAGCCGGAGACACTGTTACTGTCGCTTACAAAATTATCGAGGGTTCAAAAGAGCGTATTCAGCTCTATCGCGGTGTTGTTATACGTATCTCAGGACATGGAGAGAAGAGACGTTTCACTGTTCGTAAGATGTCTGGAACAGTTGGCGTAGAGCGTATTTTCCCTATTGAGTCACCTAACATTGACAACATAGAGGTAAACAAATATGGTAAGGTTCGTCGCGCTAAGCTATATTACTTGCGCAAACTTACAGGTAAGAAAGCCCGTATTCGTGAAAGAAGGGTTATTACTCCTAAGAAAGATAAATAAATTAGTATTTAAAAGAGAAATAAAAAACAGGTTCTTCCTAAATAAGGAGAACCTGTTTTTTATTTATTTTTGTCTGCTTCGTAATTTGTTTGTCCGTCGTCTTCGCCATGCAATGCTTTCTGAAAGTCTGCCCAATTCTGAAACCCTACGAATAATGCCAGCTTGTCAAGTGTTTCGTGTGAAGGTTTCTCTATGCCTTTCAGATATCCCCAAACCTTTCTCAATGCGTTGGAGTTGACACGTATATGATGTTTGGTAAAGATTGTTGCCAACTTCTCAAAGTCGGAAGAAGGGCTTATCTTCCTGCCAATCTTCTTCTCCACTTCAACCAAAAGGTATCGCAAGTCGTTTTTCATTTTGTAACGGGATGATTTTATTTTTTGCAAAATTAGTATAACTTGACTGAATTGCAAAAGAAAAATCATTATATTATCATTATTTTTTTCTTGTTCGTTTCGTAACAACATAAAGCTGCAAATATTTGTGTGTAAAGAAAGAAAACATTATCTTTGCGGAAATAAAATCATAGAACGGCAGGCTGTAAAGGTGCAGACAAACATACGGAAATATGGATGTAATTACCTTGAAGGCATTGCATACCTTATATATATGACCGATAACTTTGCATGGGAAGCACACCGTCCCGGAAGAATAGAAGTAGTGTGCGGGTCTATGTTCTCTGGTAAGACGGAAGAACTTATACGACGTCTAAGGCGCGCAGAGTTCGCCAAGCAGACCGTAGAGATATTCAAACCGTCGATAGATGTGAGATATTCTGATTGTGATGTGGTAAGTCACGACCATAACTCCATAAAAAGCACGCCCGTAGATACATCGTCAACTATTCTGCTTTTGTCTTCCGGAATTGACGTTGTGGGCATTGACGAGGCGCAGTTTCTTGACGACGAGCTTATAAACGTTTGCAACGAACTCGCAAATAAAGGCGTAAGGGTTATTGTAGCGGGGCTTGACATGGACTATAAGGGTGTCCCTTTCGGACCAATCCCCGCACTTTGTGCCATTGCCGATGATGTAACGAAAGTGCATGCTATATGCGTAAGATGCGGTGCACTTGCATATGTGAGCCACAGGAAGGTGGCAGATGAGAAACTTGTGTTGCTTGGCGAGCAGGCAGAATACGAACCGTTGTGCAGAGAGTGTTATAAGAAAGCACTGTGCGATGATAAGTAGAAGTCCTATTGTCCTATAAGATTTTTCAAAAAATCTTATAGGACAATTTCGGTTTGATGCTTGGTATATGATATATTAATATGATTATGACAGAATTGCATTGTTCATACAATTACTGTATTTATGACTTTTCATCTTTTAAGAGATAAAAAATATGGAACAGAAAATAACATTCGATAAGTTTATACGTTGGTCAGGTATAGCCCTGCTCGTGTTGTTTGCCCTCTACGCAGTAAACTATCTGAGCAATGCTTTGCTTCCTTTCTTTATAGCATGGCTGTTTGCCTACCTGCTTTATCCTATCGTAAAGTTCGTTGAAAACAAGATGCGCATAAGGTGGCGCGCCTTGTCTATCATAATAACCATGATTTTTGTAATTGCCGTTATAGCAGGAATAACATACCTTATAATACCTCCGATGATAGAGCAGTTTGAGAAATTAAGCCATGTTGCCACACGATACATACATCAAACTGCACACACCAACAACATAACATCGCTTATACAGAACTGGCTTCAAGACAATAAAGAAACGATAGAAGGCATATTCAAGAGAAAAGATTTCACCGATGCTGTAAAAGACGCGATGCCGAAAGTGTTCTCATTCTTAGGACAAACGGCAAATGTCGTAATAAGTATAGTGGCTTCATGTATCACCTTATTATATATGTTCTTCATTCTTTTAGACTATGAGTATCTGACGGAGAACTGGATAAAGATATTTCCCAAGAAGAACAGACCTTTCTGGCAGGAGCTCATGAAAGATGTAGAAAGAGAATTGAACAATTACATACGTGGTCAGGGAACGGTTGCATTCTTCATGGGGATAATGTTTTGCATAGGCTTTACGATAATGGATTTCCCTATGGCAATAGGACTTGGAATACTCATCGGCATTCTCGATTTAGTGCCTTATCTGCACACCTTCGCGCTTATACCTACGGCATTCCTCGCTCTTCTTAAAGCAGCAGACACGGGACAGAACTTCTGGATAATATTCGCAATGGCAGTTGGACTGTTTATTTTGGTACAAATCATAACCGACATGATAGTTACTCCGAAAGTAATGGGAAAGGCAATGGGCCTTAATCCTGCCATTCTTTTGCTCTCATTGTCTATATGGGGCGCATTGTTAGGCTTCATCGGACTTATAATAGCTCTTCCGCTTACAACGCTGATAATAGCATATTGGCAACGTTATGTGACGAAAGAGCATGAAGAAAAGCCACTGTCGGAAAGCGAAAACCAAGATAAACAGTGATGACAAAATAAATCCTGCAATATGATATGAAAATCTTTTTAAAGCAATTGAATATAAGAAAAAAACAAAAACATTTGGCTGTTTAAAAAAAAGATACTACCTTTGCACTCGCTTTCCAAAAGGAACAGTTGGAAGATCCGTTAGCTCAGCTGGTAGAGCACAACACTTTTAATGTTGGGGTCTTGGGTTCGAGCCCCAAGCGGATCACAAAAGACAGGGTAATTCGTTCCGCGCGATTTACCCTGTTTTTTTGTACCTCACACTATTTTTCCGTTACAATACCTATCG
>CALGRN010000110.1 GCA_937880835.1 uncultured Prevotella sp.
CGAATGCGGGTACTGCACTTAAAGAACTGAACATGGTTTCTACCTTGTCTTCCGAATAATCATTTATCACATAAGCAGCCTCGCCTTTGTCAGCCGTACGGTCTAACATTACATAGGGATTACCGTTAATTCCGAAAGAAACGAAGGGACGACTGCCCTCTATGGTAAACTCATCATTGGCAAAGCCCACATGATGCGCAGCCCATGACACATTGTGATTTGGGACGACCGCTTCCAACAACCTGTCTGTTTTCGGACAGTTGACACAAGGCAATGATGTAAAATGCTCTAACAGTATCTTTCTCTGATATGGTGACATATCATATATCACGAAACCCGTTCGTGCCGTATCGTTTGAAGTCTTTTCATCTACAAAACCTTGCGGAACAGCTACCACCGCCACTTCGTGATAGCCTTCGGAAAGACCTGTCAATGGCAGCTGATATTCAATATTTGCCGTTTCATCAGTTGCGAGGTTCACCATATGCTCCACTTTGTTCAATTCTTTACCGTCCAACATCCAATGCAGCGTAGCTCCCGAAGCATTTGTCAAACCGAAATTGGCAATCTTTCCACGTACAATAGCAGAGCCTGAACTACGATAATAGAGACTGTCTGTTGCAACTCCAAGTACAGCAAAATCGTTGTTTGGCAACGATGCGCTCACCACTGCTTCAATGAAGTTTGCTCCATGACCTTGTTTGCTACCGTCAAACCATTTACCGTCGAGGGCAAACAACGAGGCATCATACGAAGATTTTTTTCCTGTCATAAGTATGCCGGATTTAACCGACTCCGAATGTGTAGTGCTGACACCAACATATAGTTCTTCGCCTGTCAGCTCATAGGGTTCTGCAAGCGTCACTTCGTTCCAACCGTCAACTACTGCAGGTACACTTTGCACCACAGACGAACTTTCAGACAGCACTCTGCGAATCCATACTTGTGCTCCCACAGTACCGCTTTGAAGACCCACACGTATTTTGGTTATCTTCGCACCTCGATATTTCAACAGCATGGATGCCGGCAAATGAATGGCTGCCGACACATGAGACGGAGAACCATCATAGGTCAACGGCTTTGCCACATCCGCAGAGTTTGTATATCCGATAGTATATTCACTTTGCGCATACACGGCATTCGGTATGCCGAAAACCAGTAAAAGCAGCGCAAAAAATAAAGAAAAGTTTGTTTTTTGATTCATTCGTTACACTTGTTTAATTATATAAATAAAAATACTAATATCATATTATCCGAAACATCAGTACTCCTCTTCTCTTTTATTTTACAAAACAAAATGTTGTATTATATATCAAAATATTTCCATTCAGTAGAAAAATAGAGAAAATTCATACATACGTCTATGACTTCTCAAAGCCCCGATTCACATCGGTCAAAGAGAAATCAAATATTATATCCATTTTTTTTAAGTCGTATATCCTATTGATTTTTTATAACCTTATATATCATTCAAACACTCTCGTCATAAGACAATGAACGTAAAATTCAGGCTGCAATATTAGCATTTAATTTAGACATACACAAACTTTTTACAAATAATTTATTGAGAAAAAAGAAATTTTTATCCTAATAATATACATTTGGTTGAACATACGTGCGTATATTCAACTTTTGTAAAATGTGTTTCTAATTTAAAATGCTGTTTTTATGTCTTTCCGAACATTGTTTATTTGAAAACGAGAGTAGTAAGTTTCTCTGCCGGAAAAATCTCTTTTGCCACCTCTTGTATCTGCTCCGGCGTAATATCGTCAATATGCTTGAAAAGCGATGTTATGTCTTTCTCCCAACCATAATGCAGGAAACTCTTTCCGAAATCGAGCGCAAAGCTCTCACGATTGTCGCACGCAACGCCTATCTGTCCTTTTATCTGTCTTTTGGCTGCATTTAGCTGATTTGTCGAAAGCGGTTTCTTTATAACCTTGTCGAGTTCTCTCCTTACGAGTTTTATGCATTTGTTTACATCATTAGGGTCGCAACCGAAATATATGCACCACACTCCCGTATCGCTATAACTTGCCATACTGCTTTCAACGGTGTAAACAAGTCCGTGCCGTTCGCGTAAAGATATGTTCAGACGGGCATTCATCCCCGGTCCGCCAATCACGTTGTTGAGCA
>CALGRN010000111.1 GCA_937880835.1 uncultured Prevotella sp.
GGTCAGTGGAATGCTTATACCACAGCCGACCATACCGTTTATTTCCTCAGCGGTATAGGAACAGACCGTCAGAGTCTTATAGACTCATGTCTGCTTGTGCTAAGCGATTGGTCGGAAGGGCTTACCCTGACTGCCGATCAGATTGAAACAGAGCGCGACGTGGTGCACAATGAGTATCGCGGACACAATGCTTTGCAGCGCATTCTGCGCGCAAACTTCGCCGATTTGTTCCCAAACAGCATCTACGGAAAACGCACCGTAATAGGCAGTATGGATGTTATAGACAAATGTAACCCTGAAACTTTGCGTGCATATTATCGTAAATGGTACTTTCCCGGCAATCAAGCCGTAGTGGTGGTGGGTGACATCGACCCTGCAAAAATAGAGGAAAGCATAAAGAAACTCTTTGGTCCTCTGCCGGTAGAGAAAGGAGCAACAAAGGCAACCGACATACAAATAGCCGATAACGAGCAGACTCTTTATGCTTTCGGAAGCAACAAAGAGGTGAGCCAATCTATGTATCAGATATACCGTAAGCTCGATGTTGTTACGCCGGAGGAGAAAAACACTCTGCCTTACATGTTCCAACAATCAATCCAGACACTTGCAAACACGATGTTCAACAATCGTATGCAGAAGATAGCTCAAACTCCGGAATCAAGTCTTTTAGGTGCATTTGCACGCGTAGGTTCATATGCCGACCATGCAAAAACACGCGATTCGCAGACCGTAAGCGTAGTTCCTAAGTCCGGAAAAGAAAAGGAAGCATTGAAAGAAATTATACGCGAATTGAACCGTATAGGGCAGTTCGGATTTACAGAATCTGAATACAAGCTCGCTAAGGAGAGTTATAAGACATCTCTTGATCAGCAATACAACAATCGCGCTACTATCAAAAACGACACTCATGCGCAGAAGTTGATAATGAACTTCATATCAAATGAGCCTTATCCTACTATCGAACAAGAGTACACTATCTTAAACCAAGTCATACCGATGTTGCCGCTTGCAGCTGTCAACGAATATGCAAAGACTTTGTTTAATGCCAACGAAAAGAACCTTGCAATAAGCGCAATAATGCAGGAAAAGGATGGTAAAGCTCCATTTACCAAAGCAGAAATGATGACGATTGTGCCGGAAGCACGTGCCGAGAAGGTTGAAGCTTATGCAGACGATGCAAAAGAAGAGCCGATGATGACAAAGCAACCGGTGGCTGGAAAGATTGTAAAAGAGAAGGCTCTGGATAAGTTCGGCGCAAAGGAACTAACTCTTTCTAACGGTGCAAAGGTTATATTGAAGAAGACAGACCTTAAAGCAAACGAGATAGTTATGATGGCTACGGCTGCCGGAGGTGCAAGTATTGCAAAGAACGAGAACGTTGCCATGCGCAAATCGTTCCAGTTCCTTGCTACAATGCACGGCTTGGGAACAAAGAATATCAATGATCTCAACAACATAGCGCAGTCGAAACATACAAGTGTTCAGGCTAATGTGAGCAACGATCTGCACTATCTGCAAGGACAGACAACCAACGAAAACGTAGAGCTTATGATGCAGATGATACACCTCAGCTTTACTGACGTGAAGAAAGATGATGCCTACTATCAGCTCATAATGCAATACTTGAAAGGACAGATTGCATCTAAGGCAAACGATCCGGAACAAGTTATGAGCGACTCTGTCGAGTTTTACACTCAGAGTAAACGTCTTGACAAGCTTTCTCTTGATGAAGCTGACTTCGCAAACATCGACTACGACCGTGCAATGCAACTCTACAAACAGCTTTTCAGCAATGCAGGAGAGTTCACGTTTACTATCGTAGGAAGTTTCGATGAGGCTGCAATACGTCCGCTTATAGAGACTTACATAGCATCATTGCCTTCAAGCAAGAAAGCCACGGCATTGGAAGATAACCGCCATTATACCAAAGGCAAGGTGGAAAAGGCATTCTCTATGAAGATGTCGAACCCTCAAAGCGTGACAAAGGATTTCTATTATTCAGACAAGATAGAATACAACTTGGCTAACGCTCTTAATGCAAGTGCGCTTGGACAGGTGCTTTGGAACAAGATGTTTGAAATAATAAGAGAGAAAGAAAGTGCCGTATATACTCCCATGCCAAGAGTAAGATTGGAGAATGATTTGACAGGTCATTACTACATAATTGAATGCGAACTCGCTACAAATCCTGATAAAACAGAGATTGCAGGCAGACTTGCTACCGAGATAATCAATGATTCTCAGACTAAGATAACGAACGAAGACGTTCAAAGAGCGAAAGAATCAATGAGCAAGAGCCACGCCGATGCTGTGAAAACAAACGGTTATTGGCTTGACGTACTTTCCGATTTCGCTATCTACGGCATTGATAAGGCAAACGGTTATGACGATGCTTTGAAAGCGGTTACACCGCAGACATTGGGCAATGTTGTAAAACAGGTGCTTAAATCAGGCAACCACGTGCGTGTGATAATGAATGCCGTTAAGTAAATTATCGTAAGTTCTCTTTGTAATTTACATTATAATCGCGATGCGGATGTTTTTGTCGTTCAGCGGCAAAGGCATCCGCATCACTTTTTTATTGCCTGTTTTGGCAGTCTGATATTTCAGATAGCAGCAATCAGGATAGTTACGATTATCTGACAGCATTATATATCTTAACCTGAATTCTATTAATTCAATCCGAAAGATTTAATTATAATCGCACGTAGGGACAGACCCCGTGTCTGTCCGACACAAATAAACTTACACACGCAATATTGTTGTAAAGACACACAGGCATGTGGAAATTCGGACACGCACGGGGCGCGTCCCTACA
>CALGRN010000112.1 GCA_937880835.1 uncultured Prevotella sp.
ATACGGACACGCACAGGGCGCGTCCCTACATGCAGGATATAATATAAACATAACTATCAACATGTAGGGACAGACCACGTGTCTGTCCAAAAAATGGATAACAACACCAATTCGTATAGGAATGGAAACTAAAAAACATTTTGCAATACAAACAGGGAAATAAGACAATAGGCGATATTCAGAAAGTTATAGGATAATTATAATTCGTCGAACTAACGTTAAATTAGCAGAAACCGACACATATCGTATTTGTTTATAAAAGGAGTAAATAAAGTAAATAAGATTTATTCGCGTTAAAACAAGATTGCTATTACATGCCAACAATTGTTGATTTATGGTTTGTCGGAATACATAATATAACACATCAACATGCATAATCGACACTAAGAAGCTCTGTCTTGCATAATATTGAAAATCAAGACGTTAAAAACGGCTTTTCAAAAGTTATTGTTTTGCATTGCAAAATGATAACTTTCAGGATGCAAAAGGATAACTTTTGCATTGCAAAACAATTAGTATTAATAACGTCAAACGGTCAATTATTTACAAATAATCTGTTTTATATATCTGAAAAAGATATGTTTTTGCCCTGAAACGCATATAAATCACATGAAAAATAAAAAAACAATCAGCGATTAAAACTTTTTTTGTATCTTTACAAGCGAATTTAAAATTATACTAAAATAGTTATGAACAAAAGATTTGTTATATTAGGTTTATTCATGGCTTTCGGCATTGTCATGTACGCACAGACAAAAGACGGCGGTATATCTAACGACATGTTGAAAGAGATACAGGCTGCAAAGAAAGCTTCATCTGCCGACAAAGCAATTTTCAATGCAATGGCTTCAAGTTCTATTGATGCTCTGGCTACCAACTATGCCAATCAAGGCGCGATAGATTCTTATTTCAGTGATGAAACAAAGAAGCAAAACATACACGACCAGAAGAGTTCCGGAAGATGCTGGATGTTCACCGGTTTCAACGTATTGCGCTCAAACTTTGCAGTAAAGAGCGACTCGCTTAACGTGGAATATTCGCATGCTTATCTCTTCTTTTGGGATCAGTTGGAGAAAGCCAACTTGTTTCTTCAAGGGGTGATTGAATGTGCAAAGAAGCCAATGGATGATGAAAGAGTGCGCTTCTTCTTTAAAAATCCGCTCAATGACGGCGGTACTTTCTGCGGAGTTGTTGACTTGACAGAGAAGTATGGGCTTGTTCCCATGCAGGCAATGCCTGAAACTTACTCTGCCGAAAACACAAGCAGAATGCAAAGTCTCATTTCTTCAAAGCTCAGAGAGTATGGTTTGAAACTGCGCGATATGGTGAACAAGGGCAGCAAGAAGGCAGACATTAAAGCTGAAAAAACGCGTATGCTCGGTACTGTATATAAGATGTTGTCACTGACTTTGGGTGAACCGGTGAAGGAATTCAAATATGCTTTCAAAAACAAAGACGGCAAAACGGTAACGCCGATGAAGACTTACACACCGAAAGAATTCTACAAAGAAACGGTGGGACAGTCGCTAAACGGCACTTTCATAATGGTTATGAACGACCCTCGTCGCCCTTACAACAAAACCTATGAAATTGAATACGACCGCCATACATATGACGGACACAACTGGAAATATCTCAACCTGCCTATGGAAGAGATAAAGAAACTCGCCATTGCGTCTATAAAAGGCGGACAGAAGATGTATTCTTCTTATGACGTAGGCAAACAACTTGACCGCAAGCGTGGTTATCTCGATTTGGAAAACTATGATTACGGTTCTCTTTTCAGCACGACATTCCCGATGAACAAGGCAGAACGTATCATGACATTCGACAGCGGTTCTACTCATGCAATGACTCTTTCGGCAGTTGATTTGGACGCTGACGGAAAACCGTTGAAATGGAAAGTGGAGAACAGTTGGGGTGCTTCTAACGGTCACGAGGGCTGTCTGATCATGTCAGATCGCTGGTTCGACGCATTCTTGTTCCGCTTGGTAGTTGACAAGAAATATGCATCGGAAGATATTTTGAAACAGTTCGAGCAGAAACCTATAATGGTTATGCCGGAAGATCCATTGTTCGGAGCAGATATTTAAGACTGATATTCAACATTAGTAAACAAACAAACGCTCAGCATTTCTTACAATACATCGAAATGCGGAGCGTTTGTTTTTTGTTATAAGAAGATATCGGTCAGATGAATTAAAATAAATATTGCAGTAAAACACTACGACATGAATGCCGGCAATGTATTGTCAACAACCTTCACGATAGAAATCGAGAGCTTCGTTTATATCATCCGTTGTTATGTTTTGGTTGATTTTTATCTTCCCTATTTCGCTAAGCAAAGTAACGTTTATTGCGCCGGAAGTGTTCTTTTTGTCATGCTTCATCAGTTCTGTAAGCGTATTGTAGTCATCGCATGTAAATTCCATTCTTCCGTAATTTTGTTTTATAAAGTTCATCGTTTGGCGCGCTTTATCGACAGGAAAATCGGTTTTCACGATGCTTAGATACAACTCGCATATCATTCCGTAAGCTACGGCATATCCGTGTTTTACAGGTGTTTTTCGGTCGGAAGCAAACTCTTCGAATGCATGCCCGAACGTATGCCCGAAGTTAAGAGCTTTTCTCATTCCGCGTTCGAAAGGGTCTTCTCTCACTATTCGTTGTTTCACTTCTACCGACTGCACTATCATAGGTTGCAATGCGGCAGTATCCGTAAGTTCAGGTTCGTATTTCAACAGTTGCGCCCATGTACTTTCGTTGCTTATCAGCCCGTGTTTTATCATTTCAGCATAACCCGACATTATTTCCTCTTTGCTCAATGTTTTCAGAAAAACGGTGTCAAGTATTACGAATTTAGGTTCGCAGAATGCTCCGATCTCATTTTTAAGACCGTTGAAGTTGATGCCTGTCTTCCCTCCTGCCGATGCATCCACCATACCGAGAAGTGTCGTAGGAATGTTTATATAGTCTATTCCGCGCTTAAATGTAGATGCTGCGAACCCTCCCAAGTCGGTAATCATACCTCCACCGAGATTTATCATGCACGAGTGTCTTGTTGCTCCTTTGTCGCTCAATGCTTTCCAAACGTGCGTAAGACTTTCTATGTCTTTATGCCTGTCAGTGGCTTTAACGGTTATCAATTCTGCCGCTCTCATACCGTGAAAGTCGCTTATCACATGCCAGCATGCGTCTCGCACGGTTTCGTCCGTAAGCACAAATATTCTGTCATGGTTACACTCCGATATGGCTGTGGCTATTTCTCTTTTCAGGTTTTGCGATACAATTATTCTCTCATCCATAATCTCCGTATGATATGTTTTGTTTCCGCAAATATACTGTTTTTTATTATCAAAACCTCTGTTAGGCATAAGATTAACATTCGCAGATATGCATAGAATACTACGTTAAATGACATTCACTTGCATACGAATGCTTTTCAAATATCACTACTCACATGGGCAGATGTATCCTTCTTATACATTTAATATGAATATAATAAGGATTTGAATTATCGTTTAAGTAGAACAACAATCATTTCATTGCAGTGA
>CALGRN010000113.1 GCA_937880835.1 uncultured Prevotella sp.
AGAAGAACCGAAAACCACAACTGTCTTTTTCATCTCTTTTATTGTTTGTTTATTGTTTACGGTTGCAAAGATAATATGTTTCCAGATACCAAACAATACCTAAAAATAATGGTTTGTTGAAAATACCTACTAATTATTATAACTGTTGTTTGGTATAGCAATATGCTTGCTTGCATATCTGAAAACCATCGTGATCCGTTGCCTGCTACATTATCTTCTTATCAATGTCGAGCCGCACAGCCTGTTGTCCTTGCTCGAAATCTGAACAGCATATACTCCCTCTTTCAGTTCTCCTATATATATATCGTGATGCGGTTGCATGTCTGTAAAGTCTTTGCTAATAACCATTATGCCCGATGTTGAATATATGTTTATGCTGAACGGTGCAACGGGAGGATTGTCAAAAGATATTGTAAGGATGTCTTCGGAATTTATATTTATCTTGACTCCCGTAGGTTGCCGGGTGGAAATACCTTCTATATTGTTTAATGAAAGAACTTCGAGCAAGCCCTTATACACGTCTATTTCTCCATATCCATAGTAGTTGTTGGGGCTTGTCAGAGACAAATCGTGTTGCTTGCTCGTCTTTCTTATTATGTTCATTACATCTTCGGGCGTCAATCTCGGATTGGCTTGCAGCCACAATGCAATAGCCCCTCCTACGATTGGAGCAGACATTGACGTGCCTGTGTTTGCGTTCCAAGCGTATGTTCTGCCGTTAAAAGTGAAATGGCTGACATCAGAATTTATGTCATTGGCATTCGGATTGCTTTCTATATAGTAGCTGCTGTAAGCCGATATAACATTTGTTCCGGGCGACATTACATCCGGTTTCACGCGGTTATCCAATGTCGGTCCTATTGAAGAGTAGAACGCACATTCCCCTTCCGCTCCGTTAGGGGCGTTCACATATTCTCCTTTATGGTTTACGAAGCCCTGCCGATAGGATGTTGCGCCTACGCAGATCACACGCGGTGCGCTGCCGGGCGAATGTATGTTATGAGATGTTTCGCCTGCATTCAGCTCCGGATTCAATGCAGACTCTACGAGATATGTAGAGCGTGAGAACAGTTCTGCATCGGATTCTCTGCCTATTATTTCCAAGGAGAACTGTATAGGAGAACCTAAGAACTGTCCGGGAGGTATTATATAAAGGTCGAACGCCATATCGTCGGGATTGTAGCACGAACGATATGCGAGTGCGTGAAATATGTATCTGCCGTCAGCGAGCTTTATAGTGTCGGAATAAAGAGAGTCTGGCTGTGCCAAGACAGTTGACGAATGGATTATTACCGTGTCGGGATTTTCTACGGAATTGTATATCAATGCACGCAAGGTTATGTCGCCGTTCGAACGCATTATCATAGAAGAAGCCCCTGCACGTATAAGGAATGCGCCTGCCGATTCTTTCCCTTTCGGCTTGTGCATGTATGCTTTCCTTACTGATTCGTTGCCGGCTGATGCCACTATTATATGTCCCTGACCCGACATTTTGCCGAGAACTTCATGATAAAGTACGTCATCGCCATGGAAATCGGGATAATATCCTTCGCTGAAAGAAATGACACAAGGTTTTGATACTTCATCCGCATAGTCGAAGATGTATTTAAAGCCGAGCGCATCCGTTGCCGAAGTATATTTGCAGAAGTCTGCACTGTCTATGAGCTGAAAGTCATCCGTAACGGCATTGTTCACTATACAGATATCGCTTTCGTATGCCATTCCGCGATATTCGGTGTCGTATCCGCTTCCTGCCGCTATGCCGAGCGTGTGAGTTCCATGCGTTTGTAGCAGTCCGTCACGCGAATGTTTATATGCCAGAATATCCTCCTGCGTTGTATATTCTGCACCTACGGGCATGCGACTGCCAACAGTATCGGTCGAGAGTTGATCCCAAAACCTCTTTATTCTGTATTCCGTTGCGGTTCTGTCATAGAATGTAGGATGCGTAAGATCGAAACCTACGTCCTGCACTCCCATTACAACGCCTTTGCCGGTGAACGCCTGCGGCAGCGACGCACCTGCATATACGGGCAGCGCATTGACCACTATCGACGCCGTATCCATTGTCAGCGAGCAGCTTTCGCCTGCTTCTATGCGCAGCACATCGGGATTTCTTGAAAGGCGTCCGATGGCATTCAGCGGAATGTCTGCAATATATATGTTGTCGAATTGTGCAAGATTTCGGCATCCGTTATCACTTAAAACCTTGCCACCATCATTATTTATACGCACGAATGCACAAACAGAAGGATTCTTGAAGTTTGAACCAGAGACACGTTTCCGATTGCTGTTTTCTATCATTATCCGCCTTATCATCGACGACATTTTGCCGTAATCCGCGCTCTGCGCCATCATAACGACAGCCACGAAAGTTAATATTATTGTTGATATCAGTCTTTTCATCGTTGCTGCTTTTATAGGTTATGTCTGCAAATTAAGCGAAAAATATTGAGAAAAGCAAATGATAAGCACAACAATCGAAACTGTATGATTTTACAGTGCTAATTACCGTGCTATTTAGTTGTTATTGTTTTGCATCCTAAAAACTATCCTTTTGCGTCCTAAAAGTATAGCTTTTGCAATGCAAAACAATAACTTTTGAAAAACGTGTATAATGGAGTGGAAAGGTTATTGTGTTTTTCAGTGGTTGAAAAACTATATTCCGTGAACCGGATATGCGATAATAATTAACCTGAGTTCGATTAATTCAATCCCAAAGATTTAATTATAACCGTTAAAAGTTGGAAAGTTAACAGACACGAAATATTGTTGTAAATACATACAGGCATGTGTCAATTCGGACATGTACAGGGCGAGTCCCTACATGCAGGATATAATATATACATCATAATAAGCATGTAGGTACAGACCTGGTGTCTGTCCGATAAATGTAGAACAGCACTATTTCGTATAGGTATGGCTACAAAAACGTCTTGTCATATAAACCGTACTATAAAACAATACGCTATATTAATCAAATTACAGAAAGAATTATAATTCGTCGAACTAACGTTAATTAAAAGAAAAATGGCTGAACAGTGTTTCTTATACAACCGTTCAGCCATTTCTTAATTAGTTTTCGGGATGAATGTTTGTTGCCTCCAACATCTGTGCAACTTCATCGTTTATACGTTTTACGAAGTCTTCCATGCTCATGGTAGATTGCTCTCCGCCACCTTGTTTTCGCATTGATACAAGTCCTTCGTCTGCTTCTTTCTCTCCGACAATTACCATATAAGGCACGCGTTTTATTTCGTTGTCACGTATCTTTCTGCCTATTTTCTCGTTTCGGTCATCTATCGTGGCGCGCACTCCGTGCTCATCGAAATATTTGGACACACGCTTCGCATAGTCGTTATATTTCTCCGATATCGGCAATATGGCTACTTGGTCGGGTGTTAACCATAATGGGAAATGTCCTGCCGTATGCTCTATGAGCACGGCTGTAAATCGTTCGAGACTTCCGAATGGTGCTCTGTGAATCATTACAGGCGTCTGTTTGGAATTGTCTTCGGCAGTATATTCGAGGTTGAAACGATGAGGAAGGTTGTAGTCAACCTGTATAGTACCCAACTGCCAGCGACGTCCGATAGCATCCTTTATCATGAAATCGAGCTTCGGACCGTAGAAAGCAGCTTCGCCATATTCTATTTTTGCATCCAAACCTTTCTCCTTACATGCGTCTATGATAGCTTGCTCGCTCTCTTCCCATACTTCATCAGAACCGATATACTTCTCATGGTCGTTAGGATCTCGAAGACTTATCTGTGCCTCAAACTTATCAAACTTGAACACGGTGAATACAGTCTGAATGATGTCCATTACACGAATGAATTCTCCTTTCACCTGATCGGGACGGCAGAAGATATGCGCATCGTCCTGAGTAAACGAGCGAACTCGTGTCAGTCCGTGCAATTCACCGCTCTTTTCATATCTATATACAGTGCCGAACTCTGCAATTCGCAACGGAAGATCCTTGTAAGAGCGCGGCTTGTGCGAATATACTTCGCAGTGATGAGGGCAGTTCATTGGTTTGAGCAAATATTCCTCACCTTCTTCTGGTGTGTGAATTGGTTGAAAACTATCTTTTCCATATTTTGCATAGTGACCTGATGTCACATACAAATTTTTATTTCCAATATGTGGGGTGATGACTTGCTGGTATCCAAATGATTTTTGGATTTTTTTCAAGAATTCTTCCAAACGCAAACGAAGTGCAGTTCCTTTTGGCAACCACATAGGGAGACCCTTACCTACAAGTTCGGAGAACATGAAAAGTTCCATTTCCTTTCCGATTTTACGGTGGTCTCGTTTTTTAGCTTCTTCGAGGAGTGTCAAGTAATCATCCAACATTTTC
>CALGRN010000114.1 GCA_937880835.1 uncultured Prevotella sp.
TGTGATGACCTCTCACCATGTCAGCATCAAAGCAATGCAATGGTTGTCCGTAAGACATCATAATGTAATTTGTTATATCTACGATATTGTTTACAGGGCGCAAACCAATCAGACGGAGTCGATTTTGCAACCATTCGGGCGATTCTTTCACCTCACATCCTGTAATACTTACGCACGCATAACGTTTGCAGGCATCTGTATTTTCTATCGTAACATTTATAGGAAGTTTGTTGTTATCTACAATGAAGGCATTGCAATCAGGACGATGTAATCGTGTTTCATATCCGTTCTGTACAAGCCAAGCATATAAATCGCGCGCAACTCCGTAATGAGACAGTGCATCTGAACGGTTTGCCGTTATATCAATCTCTATTATCCAGTCACTTTCAAGATCGTAGTATTCTGCTGCCGGCATTCCTGTCTCTGCAGTTTCAGGAAGCACTATTATACCATCGTGAGACGTGCCTACGCCTATTTCGTCTTCCGCACAAATCATTCCGTTGGATTCTACACCTCTTAGTTTCGATTTCTTTATTACAAATTCTTTTTCTCCGTCATAAAGAATACATCCCAAATCGGCAACAATGACTTTCTGACCGGCTGCAACATTAGCTGCTCCGCAAACAATTTGTGACGGTTTTTCGCGTCCTAAGTCAACCGTAGTTATATGAAGATGATCGGAATCGGGATGTTGTTCGCAGGTAAGAACCTTACCTACATATAATCCTTTTAACCCTCCTTTTATGCTTTGAACCTCTTCTGATGCGCCTACTTCCAATCCTATGGATGTCAGTGCATTGCAAACCTCTTGCGGTGTGAGGTCAAAATCTACATACTCTTTAAGCCATTTATATGAAATATTCATCTATAATGATTTTTATATACATTAAAAATTAGTGCAAAATTACTAAATTTCGGGCAGTTAAACAAAATATTAAAGACTTTTTTAGCACATTGAAAACAAGGAGCATTTCATTTGTAAAAAAAGATAAAAACACTGCTTTAAAATGACTTTCTCATTAATATGTGCAATCTGTTTATAAAAGAGATGTTTTTTTATTGTTATAAAACATATTGTAAAAGTTATTGTTTCGCAAAACAAAAGCTATCCTTTTACATGCTGAAAGTTATCCTTTCATGATGCAAAACAATAACTTTTGAAATACAATTTCTGATTTGCCTATACGCAGGCTTATATATACCATACGCACAAAACAAACATATCCTCCTGCGTTTCTGCGTAGGAGGATATGTCAGGGAAATAAAATCAAACTTATTCAGTTATTCCGTTTTATCTTATTTCTCATTATCGGATGCAAATATCATTATGAGAATAACAATTCTTTCAAACCTTACTTGCTGCATGATTCATAAAACGATGTTCCGCGAGCTGCTCATATTTAGTTCCGGGCATGCCATAATTGGCATAAGGATATATGCTTATGCCGCCGCGAGGAGTGAAATATCCTGTAACTTCTATATACTTAGGCTTCATCAGCGATATAAGATCTTTCATTATTGTGTTTACGCAATCTTCGTGAAAATCACCGTGATTACGGAAGCTGAACAAGTATAATTTGAGGCTTTTGCTTTCTACCATATCTTCATCAGGTATATATGAGATGCGTATTTCTGCAAAATCAGGCTGTCCGGTTATAGGACAAAGCGACGTAAATTCAGGGCAATTGAACTGCACCCAATAGTCGTTATCGGTATGTTTGTTCTTAAATGTCTCCAAAACTTCGGGCGCATAGTCTGTCTTATACTCTGTTTTCGAACCGAGAGCAAACAGCCCTTCTTCTTTTCTTTTATCGTTCATGCTTGGTTGTTTATTTTAAATAAAATAACTGTTTATGAGGTTAAATACTCCATAAACAGTTATTTCATTATTTAAATTTATAAGTTGAAAAGTTTAAAAATGCTGTAATTAACACCCTTGTCATAAACATCTTCGCCCTCGTAATTCTTCATTTTTTTTACCACAAGTATTGTTATCGGCAGCACGATTATTTCGTACAGAGTCTTCATTACCACCTGCCATATCATCAGCGCAGGCATTTCGCTTGCAGGAACAACGCTCGAAAGAGCAAGCGGGAAGAATATCAGCGAGTCAACACTTTCTCCCGCAAGCGTACTAAGTATTGCACGCAGAGAGAAATTACGTCCCTTCGTGGCTATCTTCATCTTACTCATTACGTATGCATTGGCAAAAGAACCAATAACGAATGCCACAAACGAAGCTGCTGCAATGCGCGGAGCTAACCCGAATATGGCATGAAATCCCTCTTCATTAGTCCAATACGACGCACCGGGAATAATATCACACAATGCTCCTATGCCTACAAAGAAGAAGTTCATTGCAAAGCCTGTCCATATCAAAAGACGCGCCTTGCGAAATCCCCATACTTCGCATACGCAGTCGTTTATAATGTAAGACACCGGAAAAACTATCAGACCGCCCGTTAAACTCATCGGACCAATCTCTATTTGCTTTGTTTCAAATACGTTTGCTGCTATCAGACAAACGCAGAAAAGTATGCTCAAAAGCATAAAAAGCACACTTACTTTCTGTTCTTTTTTTACCATTTTTCTTGTTTTTAAAGAGGTTTACCAAGCACTCTCTGATGACTTTACCTATATGAAATCGGCTTGTCAACGCTGAAAAGCGATGCAAAAGTACAAATAAAAATCTGATTATGAGCAATATCTGCAATTAATTTATCATTTTAATTTATGAGAATTACAGCCTATATATATACTGAAATTCCATTGTTGCCAATTATATCTGACACTAACATGAATGCAGAATACGTAAAATGTAAATAAAAATATATGATAAGTCTAACAAATATGCCATGTTATAATCAACCCATTGCCGATGAAATTCATAATATTTTTACACCTAATGACAAGATTTATCAGACAATTATAAGTCTTTGAATTAATGATAGTTATAAAATGTATTGCAAAAGCATTTGTTTTGCAACGCAAAAGCATTTGTTTTGCAACGCAAAAGCTATGCTTTTACAATATGAAAGTTATGATTTTAGAATGCAAAACAATAGATTTTGAATATTAAGAAAATAAAAAGTTGAGGTATGTTTGTGTAAAAGTGCGATTTCATCGGCATATTAACAGATATTGTTTTCCGCAGAACCTAAATCTTGCGGGTATCGTTATTTGGTATTGATACTGCTGTATCCTACAAGATAATCGGTACGTCCGCCCAACGGACGATAATAGACAAGTGCCTGATAAGAGTTTTCTGTCTGATAATAGCTGCCTTCCGTAGGCATGACAGCGGTGATTCCGTCGTTTTTTACCATTAAATACTGATATGAATAATATCCCTGTTTTAATGAAATTGAGGCATTATAGCTCTTTTCTGACTCATCATATTCCATCTTAAAGTCTTGCGTAAACCGGTCGTTTGTCCATACTCCGTTTATATAAACATCTCCATTCACTCGCTCAGGGCACATAAGTTTGAAATGCACAATCATATAATCGGAAAGCCTGTCATTTTCAATATTGTCGCTGTTTCTTATATAGAATGCTCCGTTTGCATCTTCATCATACAAATAATTTATGCGTGGGACATCGGGATATATATATGCATTGAACCGCTCTCCGTCCCATACGATACGATCTATATTGAGAGTGGGATTATTTGTGCTAAGTATTTCAAATTTATGATATTCGTTTCCTGCTTCGAAAATCAATTCTCTATTATGCTCCCATCTCATTCCATTGGACTTGATATATTGAGGATGTGGGTTGATTTTGCAATTATCCCAACGCCTGTTCTGCATGATTACAGTTTTTATCTGGTTATTATGGTCTGTAACGTTTAAATTTCCGTAAGAAATATCCAATGAAACTTGTTGATGAGAATTGTTTATATCGATGTCCGTATTTGTGGTTACATCCAATCCTACACCCATTTGCGGGTCTAAAACCATAAAGCATGCTGTGAACAAAGGAGACTCTTCGTTATTATCATCATACACTGTCAGTTTATAATTTCCACTCATCTTCAACCTACATCTGCTGTTTGGTATTTGTAATTGATAATGAGTGTATAACACGGTTGTGTTCAATGATTCCTCTATATCTTCAATCAAGTTTCCTTCACTGAATCCTTCTACGAAATCACTTGTAAACAAACCGTCTGAAACAGTCCAGTCGGCATCGCAATGTTCGATTTTATAAGCATACCTGTGATATGTATGTGTCAAATCATCGAAAGCAATGTTGATTGGCGTATTGCCGTTGAGAGTAACCACAGGTAAAGACAGCCAGTTGTCGCCTGGAACAACTTGAAGAGACGCAATACGCTCACTGTATATCTCGTTTCTCT
>CALGRN010000115.1 GCA_937880835.1 uncultured Prevotella sp.
AGCTTTTCTAGTGTTGTCGATCCAAACGACGCTGCATAAGAAATTAGTTTTCCTGCTCTGCAATCCACACCAAAAAGCTGCCGACTATATCCAACCATCTGATCCGCCTGTGTACAATTGAATACCTCATCACTTCCAATAACCAATACATCCAATTTTGGTGTTTCGTTTCTATACTCCGAAACTCCCAACTCAGGCAAAAATTCAGTAACAAATCTATTATAAAATTTAGAAAAACTCTGATTTGACAGAATTTGCTTCTTTCTCCATCTGCGATACTCTGGTAATAAAAATTTGCACATTCTGATCATCTTTTGGACAATCAAATTCTCTTTAGAGGTAGTTTTCTTCACCAGCGGCTGTTCAACTTTATAATCTACAAATTCTACTTCATGTCCTGCTGATTCTAGTACCTTTTTTAGTCCATAGGCTTGTAGATAAGAGCCGTAATTAACAACTCTCTGCATAGACATAATACCAATTTTCATTTCTTATCTCCTGTATCTTCTTACAAAAATGCTCGCTATTTTTCTTAAGAAAGCTCTAAAATTTTGTTTGCGTAATTTTGCCTTTTCCGCTTCTATAACTTCATTAAGGCATTGTTCTACCGCCTGCTCAAAACCTATCTTTTCGTACAAAAACTCATATTCTTCACTTTTCGGATGTATCTTTGTTGGCTCTTTCAACTGTTGGTTTCCTTCAATCGCCTCATATACCGGTCGTTCTTCTGCAAAAAGACCAACCTTACTTTTTTCAAAAAAAACAAAGCCTTTTTCAGTATTTATTAAAACAGCTGAAACCGCCCCTGTATATGGATGTTCAAAAGGAATCTTTGTACCAAGCCCCCAAAAATCACAAATAGTCATATCTCCAATGCGTTCTGGTTTTGCAAATTCACATTGATAACACGACTTTCTGTAATCCAATCCCTCCAAAAAAGCTGCCAAATAGGTATCCTGTCGTCCAATTTTTTTATATATCGATTTTCCTTGAGCTTTCAGCTCAAATTCATTGTTATCGCGCGTAATAAGAAGTTTTCCCAACGATTCTTTCGTTATATGTCCTATGAGTTTTACACCGTCTAACCGTTCTATTTTCCCATGATCGCCTATCGGAACGGTAAATAACAGTTCGTAATCTTCACCTCCGTTAAGTGCGCATGTAGTCACATTCATGTTCATTTCTTCTGCCATTACCGCAGTCTGATAGTCTATCGGTATGTTCTTTTCGTATATGCGGCATCCGCAATGGCTTTGTTCGCAGATATGTAAAAGTTCGCTGCTCAATCCGTCTGAAATGTCAATCATAGACGTTGGATGTATGTTTGCATCTCTGAGACGTTTTATTATGTCGCCGCGAGCTTCCGGTTCTAATTGCCTTTGAAGCAGATATTCTCTGCCAGAGAAATCAGGTTGGAAGTCTTTAAGGCTTTCCAAAGCACGTTCGTTGCCTTTTTTTCTTGCTTCATCCACTTGTTGATAATAGACGGTTTTCTCTCTTTCCAAAAGCATAAGTCCCATATATGATGCGCCCAAATCGCCGCTTACGCATATCAGATCGGTATCTTTCGCGCCGTTTCGATATACGATTTGTCCTTTCTCACCTTCACCAATGCATGTTATGCTTATAGCAAGTCCGGTGTATGATGACGTGGTATCGCCGCCAACTATATCGACATCCCATTTATCGCAAGCCATTTTCAATCCCAAGTAGAACTCTTCAAGGTCTTCAACTTTAAACCTTTTGCTCAATGCTATGCTTACTACAATCTGTCTCGGTGTACCGTTCATTGCAAATATATCGCTTATATTTACCATTGCCGACTTGTATCCGAGATGTCGCATATCTATGTATGTCAAATCGAAATGCACACCTTCCATCAACATGTCGGTAGTAATAAGCACTTCATTTTCGGGATAATGAAGTACGGCGCAGTCGTCCCCCACGCCGTATTTCGTTGACTTGTTTTTTGTTTTCAGGTCTTTTGTCAGGTGATTTATAAGCCCGAACTCACCTAATTTAGATATTTCTGTCATTACGTTTTATTATGAACATTATCTGTTATGAGCGTCTTATCATCTCGCGCATTATCTCTGTCATAAGCGGTTGAGCACGGTTTGCAGCCTCTTGCACTTCCTCATGACTCACCTCAACGGGCATATCTTCCAGTCCGAGATCAGTTATTATGCTCATTCCAAACACCTTTATGCCGCAATGACGTGCAACGATAACTTCCGGAACAGTGCTCATTCCTACCGCATCTGCACCCATACGATGATACATTTTATATTCGGCAGGCGTTTCAAACGTAGGTCCTTGCACGCCCATATACACTCCGTGAACCACACGTATGCCCTTTTCTTCGGCTATTTCGTCTGCAAGTGCTATCAATCTGTTATCATAAGCCTCGTGCATATCGGGGAAACGTGGTCCTGTCGGGAAGTTCTTGCCGCGCAAAGGATGCTCGGGGAAGAAGTTGATATGGTCGTCTATCACCATCAAATCTCCTATCTGAAACTCCGGATTCATTCCTCCTGAGGCATTGCTTACAAACAATGTCTCTATACCAAGCTCATACATGACACGTTCGGGAAAGGTTACGGCTTTCATGTCATATCCTTCGTAGTAATGGAAACGTCCTTCCATTGCCATAATATCCTTGCCACCAAGTTTTCCGAATATTAGTTTGCCGGCATGTCCCTCTACGGTTGACACCGGAAAATTAGGTATTTCTTTATATGGAAACTCATAAGAGTCAGTTATTTCGGAAGCTAATTGTCCGAGTCCTGTTCCTAATATTATTGCCGTTTTCGGGCTTGTTGTCATCCTTTCCTTTAACCAAGATGCTGTTTCTTGAATTTTTTCGTACATATCCTATTATTTTATTATTAAATTCTTCTTCTCCTTCGAGCATGAACTTCACCTTTATAGGCAAGGCGTAAATACTGCTGCGAACTTCTTCGCTCAATCCTTCGGTGTCCGAAATTCGCGCGGCATCCTTCTCCGTAGTGATGATAATTTTCGGTGACGGCATTTCTGAGAACACCTTGTTTATACGCTCTACATCTTTCTTTTTGAACTGATGATGATCCGGAAAAGCAAGTGTCTTGATATTTTTTATACTTGCTTGCAAGTCAAGTTTCATCTGCTTGGGAGACGCAATGCCCGTAAGAAGCATTACATTAGTATCCTCTCCTATATCGTCAATGCGTCTATCATCTCCTCCGAATATAGGTTTTAAGTCGCAATACTCAAATGTTGTGAAGTAAAGTTCTTGATATGGGAACAAATCCATTGCCTTTGTGATTACCCGATATTCCATTGGTTTGAGGTCTTTCGGGCATTTTGTGACGATAACTATATCGGCTCTGGCTTTTCCTTCCTTTGGTTCGCGAAGCCGTCCGGCAGGCAACAGCTTGTCGTATATTATCAATCTGTGATAGTCAACGAGCAGAATGTTTATGCCGGGTTTTACGTATCGGTGCTGAAAAGCATCGTCAAGAAGTATTACGTCTGTACCTTTGGCGATGTCATTGTCTGTCAAATTATCTATACCACGACATCTGTTTTTGTCCACTGCGACATATATTCCACCGAATTTACGCTTCATCTGATACGGTTCATCGCCTATTTCTCTCGCACGAGTATCATTATCTGCAAGCAGGAAGCCTTTACTCTTGCGTTTATATCCGCGTGAAAGCACTGCTACTTTCACCTTATCTTTCAGCAACCGTATAAGATATTCTACATGCGGAGTCTTACCCGAACCGCCTACGGTTATGTTTCCAACTGAAATTATAGGCACATCAAAGCTTCTGCTCTTCAAGATTCCGAGTTCAAAGAGCTGATTTCTGAAGCCCACACCAAGCCCATAAAGCCAACTTGCAGGCAACAACCATTCGTTTATTTTGATAAAATCGCCTTCCATCAGTTATGAAACTTCTTTCACTTTATATTTATATAATATGGTATGCGTGCCTGTATTGCCGCCATATTCTTTATGTTTTTCAATGTCATAAAAGGCGCATAGTACTCTCCGAGTGTTGCACGCATCTGTTCATCGAGATAGTTTCCACCGCTCACACCTGCAAACAAGTTGTCCATCCAGTCGGAAGGTGCAGGATAATCGTTTGTGTAATATTCAGTAAGTTTTGCCAATTTTGCAGCCTTAGCAATAGCATCATCAAGCCCACCTAATTGGTCTATGAGCTTTATTTTCAAAGCATCTTGTCCTAACCATACACGTCCTTGTGCCACGTTTTCCACTTGTTCGACGGTCATCTTTCGTCCTTCTGCAACTCTGCTGCGGAACAATCGGTAACCACGATTTATGTACGAGGTGAGGTAATTCATTTCTTCTGCCGTCATCGGGCGTGCCATTGTACCGAAACTGCTGTTCTTATTTGTCTTAACCTCATCGAACTTGACTCCTAACTTCTGTGTTATCAGTCCGCTGAAATCAGGGAATATACCAAAAATACCGATACTTCCGGTAAGTGTCATCGGTTGTGCAACAATCCAGTTAGATGCGCAACTCATATAGTAAGCACCCGAAGCAGCCATTCCGCCCATTGATACAACAACCGGTTTCTTTTTCTTCAATTCTACAATCTGATGCCACATCTGTTCGGAAGCATAAGCATCGCCACCTCCGGAGTTTATTCTTATGACAACCGCTTTCACATCATCGTCATTCATAAGGTCTTCAATGTCTTTGCAAACGTCGTAAGCCACGATGTTATGAGTGCCACCCATAGCCGCTCCTGACACTGCATTCTGAACGATATCTCCATAAGCATAGTAAACAGCTATTTGCTCTCCGTCAGTGCGTTCCTCTTTTACTGTCTGCATTTCCGATACGCTTATCTGGCTGATTGTTTTGTCTTCGTCTATTTTGAGCATTTTTTTAATTTCCCCTTTTACTTGGTCTGAATAGAGGAAACCATCTACAAATTTGTATTTTTTGAGGTTTTTCTGGTCTTCAAACATTATCATGCGATCTGCATAAGCATTCAGACTGTCAACACTTATGCCTCTGCTTTTGCTCACATCGTTGCATACAGTGTTCCAGATACCTGTCAGGAACAAGGTTGTCTGTTCTCTGTTTGGTTCGCTCATGCTATCCTCCGTGTACATTTCGGTTGCACTTTTGTATCTTCCAACCTTAGGAACTTGAAATTTAACACCGAACTTTTCGGCAAAATCTTTTACGTATATGTTTTGCGAAGCGAGTCCGTGCCAGTCTAAGATTCCATAAGGATTTATATATACTTTTGTAGCGACAGAAGACAGATAATAAGTTCCCTGTGTGTAAGTATCGCCGTATGCCACTATCCATTTCTTGCTTTTCTTGAAATCTTCCAATGCTTTTCGTATCTCCTGCAATGTTGCAAAGTCGGCTGACATTGCGCCTGTCTCAATGTAGATACCTTTTATATTATCGTTTTTCTTGGCTTTCTTAATAGCCGACATAATCTCATCATATCCCAAACCACTTACTTTATTCCCTGTAAGTTCATTTAAAATAGAACTTTCCGTGCGTTCTTGTATGATACCGGAAAGATTGATTACAAGAACAGAATTATCACTTACGTTTTTCGCCTGTTCTCCGGAAGCAACTATTCCGATAATACTCATCACTCCGATTACTCCGATAATAAGTCCCGTTACTAAAATACCTACAACGGTTGCGAAAGTATATTTCAAAAAATCTTTCATAAAATATAAATTAATGATTGGTTTATTTTGCAAACTTACGAAAAAAAAACGACATCTGCATAAAATAATATGAAGAAAATGATATTTCACAACGGGATAGCTTTGTGATAATACTCGTACAACAGTCAAGAATGTGTTTTACAAGAATAAAACTTATATAAGAGAATGATTTGTTTTCAAAAACAATACTGCAAGATGTTTTATCTCATACGGCAAAACAACTAAAAACGCGTGGTTTTGCAATGAAAACACTGTAAATTGTATAGTGCTGAAAATCAATGGATTAGAAATGGCGTTTCAAAAGTTATCCTTTTGCATTGCAAAACAATAACTTTTGGCATGCGAAAGGATAATTTTTGAAAGACGAAACAATAGGTTTTAGCGTGCAATAGTAATATTGTCGTTTTTTATATGTATTATTCTTATTGTACGTTTATTTGTTTTTACATGTTAAAAGAAGCATTGAAACCAGTTGTATTTCAATCTCTTATTATAAGTTTCTCTAATGCAGGAATGTTGATGTATCCCCTTCGGAGCGAGATAAGACCTTCTTTCTGCATGGCGTTCAGAGTGTTTGATATGTCAAGCCGACTGTCATTCATTTGTGCAGCAAGCTGATTCATTGTTATGCGGATATTCTTTTGCCCGGCAGGGTAGAGGCATCTGTCTTGAACAAATCGTATAATTCGCTCTCTCAAACTGTAAGGAGCAGGTTTCCATAACACTCTGTCCGATTTCTGAGCTTGTGCTGATATGATGTTGAGAATGTTTAGTTTGAACACGAGAAACTCATCGGTAAGCTTTCTGATTTCATCTTTTCCAATGGAAATGAAGTTGCATGCAGAGGCAGACTTGAATGTTTTTGTGAAACGTTGATGCAGTCCGAACACCCGTTCGGGCTGCATAACGTATGGGGCGTTTATTGTTTCTGTTATTTCGTAACTATGGTCGTCTGCCATGCTTGCAATGTTCATAGTGCCGTCCAACAGTATCATTATGTCGGCGCAGGGCGTTCCTTCGTTCACAATAGTCTTACCTTCGGAAAACTTGTGAAATCCTAATTTCGTGTTGGCTACCATTGCTGACAAGTCGTTGCTGCTCATTCCTTGAAACAGTGGTAGCAATAATAGTTTATCGTACAGTTGCATGGCAGACTTTATTTCTGTATCTTTTTTTCAAGAGAGGGAGAGAACCATACTGCATTTTTTCCGTTTTTGTCGGAGTAAATGAAATATGCCATGAGTTCAGGATGCTGTTCCAATATCTTTTTGGCTTTGTCAAGATCCAAGACCATGAATGAAGTTGCATACGCATCGGCAGTTGCACAGTTGTCAGCAAGTACAGTTGACGACAGAATATTATGCTGAACGGGGTATCCTGTCTTTGGATTTATGGTGTGTGCGTATTTCTTTCCGCCTTTATAATAGAAGTTTCGATAGTTTCCGCTCGTAGCCATAGCCTTGTCGGTTACATTCAGTATTGTCTGTATTTCCTGATTTTCGCCTTTCGAATTATCTGTCGGCTTGGTCACACCTATCTTCCATGGGAGTCTTTTAGGACTGTTTCCGCTTGTCACTATCTCACCGCCAATCTCTATCATGAAATTGTTTATGTCGTTCTCGCGCATTAGTTTAGCCACCATGTCGCTGCCATATCCTTTTGCTATTGCACTGCAATCAAGCATTATGCGTGGGTCTTTCTTTACTATTTTTCCGTTTTTCAGAGATACTTTTTTGTAGCCGACAATCTGTCGCAGGCTGTCTATCGCATGTTTGTCGGGTGTTTTTCCTTTCTTGAAACCGAAGCCCCAGGCGTTGACAAGCGGTGCTACCGTTATATCGAAAGCACCGTCTGTTTCTTCCGAAATATTCTCTGCAAGATTGAAAATGTATGTAAACATATCGTCAGGTGTGACTTTCTCGTTTCTGTTTACAGCAGATATTACAGAGTTTTTGTTGAACGTTGACAGCGAATTATCAACCTTTTGCAACTCTGCTTCAATTTCTTTTTTCAGGTTTTTGTCGCTCTGATACGTTACGTTATATATTGTTCCGAAAACAAATCCCGTGTCTTTCTGATATGGAGTAGAATGCTGATTACGTATTATCATAACTGTTCCTACTATAAGAAACAGCAGAAAAGGAATTTGCCATAATAGTCTTTTTCTTTTCATTTTCTTAGTTTTTTGTTTATATAATCAATGCCGAAATGTATGATAAACGTATATTTTCAATAATCATTCATTCCGTATTGTGCGCCGTTTTTCTTGCTTTTCAGATGTCGATACTTATGTTGAAAGTTCCGCCAAGACGTGTTCCGCCTGCAATTCCGTATCCTGGCACATACCATACGTTGCCAAGTTCGCCGTTGTTATATGCTATACGGCGACGATATCTGGCAGTCCATCCGAGATGAATCGGTTTCCATATCTTCACGTCAACACCTATTACAGCTTCTATCCAATGATAGTTTGCCTTTATGTCTTTACCTCCATATAGGCTCTCACCGCCCCAAACAGGATCTGTTATAGTAGGATTTGATACGTCATAATCAAAAGATGTGTGTGCATATCTCACTCCTCCGTACAGTCGATAGATGTCATGTTTGTTTTTAAGAAGGTTGAAATCAATTCCTACTTTTCCGTAAATAGCAGCAGTTTTATAGTTCGTTTTCTTCGCATCATCCGTATGGTCAGCCATTCCGTAGCCTATTTCTATTATTGGAAAATATTTGTCCTGCAAATTGATACGTAATGAAGCTTCATACTGTCCATAGTCGCTTAGTGCATGTTGTATAGCTCCTGCAACGTCAACGGAAACCGCAAAACCGTTCAGAAAAGGCACAGTATCACGCTCTGCATTAATCTTCTTGTGCGTCTGTGCGGCAGAACCGACGGATATAAGAAGCATTATACTAATGCAAAGGCTTGAAATATACCTTGAAATGCGGCTTGTCGGTCTCATAGTTTACATTGTTGTTGCTTATTATAATAGAGTCTATCGCATGATTGGTATGCTCCAATTTCGTTATTTTGTGAAAATAAACAGGTGAGCAATCTACCGATTCGAAATGAGGAAAATTGTCTTTTGACACTCTCACCGTATCGGTCATGATGTTGTTCAGAGTATCTTTAAGGCAGAAAAACAGAATGTCTTCTGCCTGTGTATAGCTCATCGGCAGTATTATCGAGCTTGTATTTGTTATTTTGTTGATGAGTGTTGTGTCGTTGCCGGCAGTTCTTTTCGTTGTAACGGTAAGTGAATCGGCTATTGTGTATGCCGAATCCGTATTGTCGTAAAAACCATATACGGTGTAAACAGTATTGTTGAGAGGGCAGTTTATGGATGAACATGCGCTCAAAAAGAATGCCGACAGTATCAGCGGTGCTATTTTCCGCATCTTATTTCCTCCTCAATCTGATAATCGTTTCTGTTGCTCGAAGAACGGCTTACCAAGTCTCCTATGAATCCGGTGAGGAATAATTGCGTTCCTATCATCATCATTGTGAGTGATATGTAGAAATAAGGCGAGTCTGTGATAAGCCTTTGCGGTATGCCGTGATATAACGCCCAGAGTTTGTCTGCACCGATAATGCATGAAGATATGAATCCGATGAAGAACACAAGTGTGCCCAAGAATCCGAAAACATGCATCGGTTTCTTTCCGAAATTACTGAGAAACCAAAGTGTTATCAAGTCAAGATAACCGTTGAAGAAGCGGTTCAGTCCGAACTTTGAACTTCCGTATTTGCGTGATTGGTGTTGTACTACCTTCTCGCCGATTTTATTGAAGCCTGCGTTTTTTGCCAGATAGGGGATATATCGGTGCATTTCTCCGTAAACCTCTATATTCTTGACCACATCATTGCGATAGGCTTTAAGTCCGCAGTTGAAGTCGTGCAGGTTATGTATTCCGCTTATCTTTCTTGCTGTTGCATTGAAAAGCTTTGTAGGAAGTGTCTTTGAAAGCGGATCATAGCGTTTCTGCTTATATCCTGAAACCAGATCGTAGCCATCTTCCTTTATCATTCTGTAAAGTTCGGGTATCTCATCCGGCGAATCCTGAAGGTCTGCATCCATTGTTATTACAACGTCTCCTTTTGCTTCTTTGAAACCGCAATACAGTGCAGGACTCTTGCCGTAGTTGCGTCTGAACTTTATTCCTTTTACGGCTTCCGACTGTTTACTGAGGTCTTCTATCACATTCCAAGAGCGGTCTGTTGACCCATCATTGACAAAGATTACCTCGTAAGAGAAATTATTAGCTTTCATCACACGCTCTATCCAAGCATATAATTCGGGCAAAGACTCGTCTTCGTTATATAAAGGTATAATGACTGAAATATCCATTTGTTATATAATGTGTTTTGTTTTTATCTTGAATAAATGTCCTCTCTCTTCATTACCGCAGCTACAAGTGGGCTTAATATCGCTCCTGCAAGAATGTTCATCGTGAGGAAATTGAATGCTATTCCTATCGGATTTATACTCTGAAACGTTGTTATGGCATCGTCGATTTGGGTCTTGGTTATACCGTATGCGTCGAGTAGCGGCTTCGTTTCGGGACTTGAGAGTAGTTCAGAATAACGGTTTATGATATATCCGCCGTCGATGTAGGCGAAGTAAACATACTGTGCAAGGGCGAAAATGAGCGATGCATACAAGAATGTGTAGAAGCAATAAGCCAGTCCGCGACGGAATGAAATGTGTCCGTAGAGAGCTCCGTCTCTGAACTTTCGTAGTCTCATGGCTACTAAAACGGGAGTGCATAGAGCCAACAACATGGAGAGCATACCCAAAGAAGGAAAGGAGAATTCACCTATAAAACATGCGAAACTCACAATCCAAAGGACGCCCAACAATGCTCCGTCTATTCGTGCGAAAGCTCTGAGCTGCACTAATTTTTCATTAGGAAATCTGTCCATATCATTTGTATAACGCTACAAAATTACTCTTTTTCCGCAATATAATGATTATATCGAGTCTCTTTTTTTGTTTATATGGGATTACTTTTTCATGTTGAAAGCTGTTTCAATTGTTGTTAATATGAACATCCGGTATAAATTTTAACGTTAGTTCGATGTATTTAATTTGTTCGATAATTTGATGAATAACGGAGCTTTTTGTCGCTTTAAATTATCAATTAATTCGAGTTTCTAAAACTCGAATTAATACAGATGAAAATAAACGGTTTGCAAAACGAATTTCAAAAGTTATTGTTTCGCACGATAAAAGTTATCCTTTTGCATTGCAAAAACTATCCTTTTGCGTTGTAAAACAAATACACTTGATATCGTTAAGAATAAAAACGAGCTGTTAATGTATAAACATTATTTATATAATAATATATTATATATGTTTACATATAGCATCTAATCATGTTATAAATTCATTAATACATTATTATATATTATATACGACAGAAACAAATAATTTAATCTTTTAGACGCCAATCTGTTTTATATGGTTTTTGTAAAAAAGATGTTAAATACATAAAACTTTACGCTGTCGTGTTCCGTTATTCAACTAAAATCACTACCTTTGCACCCGCAAAAATGGGTAAGTCTTGTACGGCCAGCTCCCTTTGAACCCTCCAGGACGGGAACGTAGCAAAGGTATTAGGTTGTAGCGGCGCGATATAAGTAGCTTACCCACCCTGCCTCTTTAGCTCAGTTGGCCAGAGCACGTGATTTGTAATCTCGGGGTCGTTGGTTCGAATCCGACAAGAGGCTCGAACATTATAAAGGTTTCCGCAATATTGAGGAAACCTTATTTTTTTATAAGGGTGAATATACCGTATGCTTAGAGTGCTTGTCCGTATGTACGACAATGCGTGCTTGGCGGTTGTTTCGTCAGTTAATAATGCATGATGAGCTTAGAAAATAAACCAGATATATGAGAAAAATCAAATTAACAGTGCTTTTGTTCTTTTCTGCTTTAATGTTGTCTGCGCAGACGGAACGCCCTAAACTCGTCGTGGGACTTGTGGTAGATCAGATGAGGTGGGACTATCTTTACTATTATTACGACAAGTTCGGTGAAGGAGGACTTAAACGTTTGGTCGATGAAGGATATAGTTTTGAGAATACGATGATAAACTATGTGCCTACCATTACTGCTATCGGACATTCTAGTATATATACAGGTTCTGTACCGGCTCTTACGGGAATAACAGGCAATGCTTTTTATGTTGACGGACAGAGAATGTATTGCTGTGAAGATTCTACTGCGAAAACGGTTGGCAGCAATACGAAAGCCGGCATGATGTCGCCACGGAACATGCTTGCTTCAACAATGGGCGATATGCTTAAAATAGCAACTGATTTTAAATCGAAAGTTATTGGCGTGGCATTGAAGGACCGTGCTTCGATACTTCCTGCGGGTCATAGTGCCGATGCAGCATATTGGTATGATGAAGAGGCGGGACACTTTATTACCAGCACTTATTATATGAATGAACTTCCTAAGTGGGTAAAGGAATTTAACGAAAAAAACAATACTAAGCCCGGTTTCGACATAAAAACATCAAATCTGGGCGTTACAATGACTTTCAGGATGGCAGAAGCTGCGCTCGAAAACGAGAATTTGGGAAGCGATGAAGTTACCGACTTGCTGGCAGTAAGCGTATCATCTACAGATGCAATCGGTCATGAATACGGAACAAGGGGAAAAGAAAACTATGATGTTTATATGCAGCTTGACAAGGATATGGCGCATTTTTTCAAGATGCTTGACGAGAAAGTGGGACGCAATAACTATCTGTTGTTCCTTACAGCTGACCATGGTGCCGCTCATAATCCTAATTTTCTGAAATCTCACAAGATACCATCAGGAGGGTGGGAGAGCAGGTCTGTCAGGACGAAACTTAACGAACATCTTAAAGAAACGTTCAAGACAACATCAAATCTTGTCGTCGGAATAAGTTCATATAAAGTTTATCTGAATCATAAAAACATACATTTTGTCGTTTCGGAGAGTGGTCAAATAACCAATTGGGGCGCCCATGCCTTTTCTGATTTTAAAAGAAGCAATGGATTTCTTGCGCAAAGACGATAAAGTGCTTTACGTGGTTGACTTTGAAAGAGCAGCACAAGCACCTATTCCGCAACTGATACGCGAAAGAATTGTGAACGGATACAATCCCGAACGCAGCGGAGACATATTTGTTGTAACGAAAGCCGGATATATAGATGCGCCTGACAGGAGCGATTATATTGGTACTTCTCATAGTGCATGGAATCCTTACGACTCTCATATTCCGCTTGTTTTCATGGGTTGGAAGACGAAGAAAGGAAGCACATCTGTTCCTTGTAGCATAGTGGATATTGCTCCGACAATATGTTCCATGCTTCGCATTCAGATGCCTAACTCGTGCATAGGAAACGCACTTACGGTGTTTTAATCTGTTTTTAAGAATACAGCATAGCATCATATCGACATGTTTTTATTATCAGAAACATGTCGATTTTTTTTTTGATGAATATGAGACAGGCTGATATTGCATTACTGGATGATAACTTTTATATGTCGTCATTTATTCGCTCGCAGTTCGTTGTGATACGTTGTATAATGCAGCAATATACATAGTTAACAATCAGAAAACACACTTTAAAATCAATATGTAAAATAAGTACTTTTCAAAAGTTATTGTTTTACCTCCTGAAAGGATAGCTTTTACAGCACGAAAGGATAACTTTCGGCGAACAAAACAATAACTTTTGAAATATGACTTTTAAACCGGTTGTTTTAAGCAGCATTGAAATGAATTCACCAACCTTGCGCTATGATAATTTAAGACTGCCGTATCATAGAAAATGTTTTTATGCTCTTTTATTGTTGTTTTTTGAAAAGCGAATTACAAAAACATTATCTAATATTTTGGATATTGTATTGTTTTTAATAATTTTGCACTTATAATCGTCCTAAAATTTTAAACATCAAGACTTTAATAATTCATTATGGGAATAGTAATAGGTATAGACGTGGGCATCAGCACCACTAAAATAGTGGGTGTTAATATGCGCGGCGGTGTGATATCACCTATAAGAATAAGAGCTACCGACCCTATAACCTCTCTATACGGAGCATTCGGAAAATATCTTTATGACAACAAAATAGAACTTGAAGACGTTGAACAAGTAATGCTTACCGGTGTCGGAAGCGCATACATAGACAAACCTATATACGGTCTTCCGACTGATAAAGCGGATGAATTTGTTTCAGACGGATTAGGTGCGCGATATGAATCGGAATTAGACAAGATGATAGTTGTGAGCATGGGAACGGGAACTTCGCTCGTGAAATGCGACGGCGAAGACATCCGTCATATAGGAGGAATAGGTATAGGAGGCGGTACTTTGCAAGGACTTTCACGCCTTTTGCTGAATACCGACGATATAAAGACGGTTTCGGAACTTGCTCAGAAGGGCGACATTTCAAACATAAACCTG
>CALGRN010000116.1 GCA_937880835.1 uncultured Prevotella sp.
AAACAATAACTTTTGCAGCGCAAAACAATAACTTTTGAAAAACGGTTTATATACTGATTATTTTCAATTACATTAAATGAGTCGGTAGAACTCGCTTTATTCAATACTTTTAAAGTTACAGAAAAGCATCTGTATTTATCAAATTAACAGACAACTATAATTCGTTTGACTCACTTTAAAACAAGTCCTGTAAAGCAGAAAAGCATCCTTTTAAAAAAATAGAAATACTGTTTCGCTTGTCAATATGCTATAAGCAGATATTATTAAGTTATTCTTCTTGTATCTGTTCCTTATTTACATCTGTCTCTTTTTTCTTTCCGAAATCATTCTCTATCTTTAAAAATGCCGTAACAAAAAACGTTATCGAACATGCTATCATTACAATTATAAAGAACATGCGATACCCAACGGCTTCCTGCAAAGCACCTGCAAAGAGTCCCGGAATCATCATCGACAGAGCCATGAATGCCGTGCAAATGGCGTAGTGGCTCGTCTTATGCTCACCCTGACTGTAATATATGAGATAAAGCATATATGCGGTAAATCCGAATCCATATCCGAACTGTTCTATGAATATACACGCATTGATAGCTATCAAGCTGTCGGGCAATGCATAACTCAAATATATATATACCGCATCCGGCAGAGTTATGGCACACACCATAGCCCAAAGCCATTTTTTAAGACCGTGTTTTCCTGCTGCCATACCGCCGAGAATGCCGCCGAGCGTCAATCCTATCACTCCCACAGTTCCTTGCACCAGACCATATTCCTGAGGCGAAAGTCCAAGCCCCCCGTTATGTCCTGAGTCTATAAGAAACAGTGCGGAAACTTTTGCTAACAATCCTTCCGGCATACGATAGAACAGCATGAAGAGTATTCCTGCCAATGCTTCCGGACGCACTTTCCAACCTCTACGCATGTATCGGTTACCTTTGTCGTCAATCGCTTCCCATTCGCCAAATTGCATGACAAAGGTTTTCAGAGTGTGCAAAAGTCCCGAAATAATCTTACTGAAAGTTCCTTCTTTCTTTCGTATGGAGTAATCAGAGTTTTCGGAGATGTTGTTTTCATAATAAATATTGCTTTCGTCATCCTCTTTCGGACGCGGAAGGATGTAATGATGCCATAGCCAAAGAGCAATGAATATACCTGTAACTCCGTAAAACATCAAGCTCCATGAGAGTGAAATTTGATTGCGATATATCACTTGCAGATTGCC
Organism: uncultured Prevotella sp.; assembly: GCA_937880835.1. GTDB lineage: Bacteria > Bacteroidota > Bacteroidia > Bacteroidales > Bacteroidaceae > Prevotella. The sequence continues at coordinate 1,223 of CALGRN010000116.1, forward strand.
TGCAATCATAACGAGTACTCCTTGTCCGAAGATTGTTGCAAGCCTGTAAAATGTACTTCTTATTCCTACGAACCATGCTTGTTGATGTTCGTCGAGTCCGAGCATATAAAAACCATCGGCAGCAATGTCGTGCGTTGCACTTGAAAATGCAAGTACCCAAAAGAAGAAAAGTGTGCCTTGAAGCCAGAATGAAGTGGGAATGGTGAATGCCACTCCTCCGAATGCAGCTCCGATAAGCAGTTCCATAGACACAATCCACCAACGTTTTGTCTTTATAAGATCTACAAACGGACTCCAAAGTGGTTTTATAACCCAAGGAAGATAAAGCCAAGACGTGTAGAAAGTTATTTCTGCATTGCTAAGTCCCAACTGCTTGTAGAGCACAATAGAAATTGTCATGACAGCCACGTAAGGCAGTCCTTCGGCGAAATAAAGCGAGGGTACCCATGCCCACGCGCTTCCTTTATGTTGTTTTTCGTTGTTCATCAGTCGTATATTTTCTTTATTTCCGCACCTTTATAATAATGTGTCAGTATTTCATTATATTTATAACCTTTTTCTCCCATTACTGCTGCACCAATCTGACAAAGCCCTACGCCATGTCCCCAACCTGCGCCGATGATTTCAAACAGTCGTGGAATGCCTTCCTCAATGTCATACTCGTCAACTACAAATGCGCTGCTGTAAAGATGTGTCTGGCTTAATGCGCGACGTATTTCCAATTCCTTTCCTATAATAAAAGTATGTTTAGTACCTGTTATTTTCAGTTTGCTTATGCGTCCGCTTTTACCTCTTTTCAATGGCACAAGACTCACAATGAGTCCGAAATCAATATTCAGCTTTGATGATAAAAGTTCTGAAATTTGTTCTTGCGTATATGTTATGCGCCATCGGTAGAAGTCTGCCGTTTCTTGGTCGTAATCGTTAAGCACTTGTGAAAGAATATTTTTATCGTCTGTGTTGCAGAAAGATGTGGTTCTTTCTCTTATCCATTTCTCTGCATTATCTTCATTTGAAAGATCCGGCAGTTCTGTTCCTTCTTTATCAGGCTCGTCCAATACAGCAGTAAGATAAGGCTTTTCTATATCTTCCCAACAATATTTGTATTCTTCGGAAACACCACCGCAGCATTTACTGAAACGCGTATCGCATATCTCATTCTCAAATATAAGAATTTCTCCACGTGTGTCCTGTACTGCTTTTTCAACATGTTTGCTGTTGGCTTTCGTTATTCCTTGATAACGTTGACAATGGTCGTCTGCGCAAACGTCAAATAGACAGTGCTCATCACGGTCGTACCAACGTATCAATTCATCATCTGTTTTTGTCATTGAAGAAATGTTTGTGCTCTTGTTCTTTCTTTCAATCTGTGCCAATAGCCAGCTTCTTGATATTACAGCGTGTGCTTTCAGCAATTCAATAGATGATGTTGCACTCATCTCGCTTGATATTACACTCTCCAAATAGTTTTCTACCGGAAGTTCGTTTATTGCAATTATTTTGTCGGAATCTGAAACTATTTTCAGAGTTCCAGAGAACGTTTGTGTTTCTTTTCTTTCCCAATGGAAGTTAACACCAATAGTAACGTTGCTTAATGAGAATGAAGCCATAGGCGAAATAGGTTTGAATATAATCTCATTGTATTTCTTTTCATTCCAAAGAATGTTTCCATCATTAAATTCAACATGTTGTTCGTCGTTAAACTCGCACCCGTTTACAGAATATGTAGCATTAAGATTGAAGTCTATTTCTTTTCCGCTTACAATACCAATCGTGACATTTGGTAGATTTTCAGACAGACTT
>CALGRN010000117.1 GCA_937880835.1 uncultured Prevotella sp.
AGATGCTTATGTGTATGCCGAACGTGCTTTGGGAAGTACGCCAATAATAAAAAATCATTATACATTTCATAAGACACTTGACATAAAGTTGCGTATAGAGATGGAATATCTGATGAAGAATGGCGCATGGAATGCAACGGAAGAAGAATTTCACAGTATGCATGGACTGTTGCTCGAAGATGTATATGGAGAAGTATCAGAGACCGTAAAGTACAGTGGTGATATTCTTTCTGAATTGAAAAAAGAATATCCTATGGTTTTAGTAAGCAATTTTTATGGAAACATAAATGTTGTTCTTGAAGAATTCCGATTGAAAGAATTATTTTCTGATGTTATAGAATCTGCTGTTGTCGGTATAAAAAAACCGGACAGCCGTATATTCACAATGGGGGTAGAGGCACTGAAAATGGATGCAAAAGATACTGTTGTCGTTGGAGATAGCTATTACAAAGACATCTTACCGGCGCATAAGGCAGGATGTAATACCATTTGGTTTAAAGGGCAGGGATGGACAGATGAGCAGTACGATGAAACTGTTCCTGATCGAATAATAACTGATTTGGCACAGTTGTTGATTATTAAATAATATCCAATTCAGATTTATTCGGATGTTATTTTAAAGGTATTAAAAGATGAAGAAAACGATAATCATAATGGCATTGTTGCTTTTTTCGGCAATAGAAATAACCGCACAGATAAACGGTTATGTACTTGACGAACAGACAGGCGACAGCATTCCTTTTCCAAGCGTTTCATATAAAGAACATGGAATAGCCGTTTCGGGAGACTCTTCCGGATATTTCAGTATAGAGCGCAGAGAAAAAACGTATATTATCGTTAGTGCTTTGGGATATAAATCTCAACGTTTTTTTATAAAAGAAAATACTCCAAATGTCTTGTATGTAAAATTGAGACAAGACTCCAAACGTCTTGAAGAAGTGATTGTTAACTCAAAACGTAAGAGCAGGTATAGTAGAAAGAACAACCCGGCTGTTGAACTTATGAAGCGTGTTATCGTTGCAAAGAAACGCACAGATCTTGGCAATCATGATTTTTACCAATACAACAAATATCAGAAAATAACTCTTGCAGCAAACGATTTGACATCGAACGAATTGGAAAGTGGTATGTTCAAAAAGTCCCCATGGCTTATAAATCATGTGGAAGTGTGTCCTTACAATAATAAACTAATACTTCCTATATCAGTTGACGAGACTGTTACGCAGCATATATATCGTAAAGAACCTAAGAGTGAAAAAGATATTATAAAGGGACAAAACTCAACAGGAATAAACAATTTGATAGAAACCGGAAACATTATCAATACAATGTTGAAAGATATTTTCACTGATATTGACCTGTATGACGATCAAATAAGATTTCTGCAATATCCTTTTACAAGTCCGATAGGCAAAGATGCAATAAGTTTTTACAGATATTATTTGGAAGATACTGTTTATGTAGGTTTAGACAAGTGTTATCATTTGCAGTTTGTTCCCAATAATCAGCAGGATTTCGGTTTTAGGGGAGAGTTGTATATAGTTGCAGATAGTATGCTGCATGTAAAGAAATGCAATCTTACCATACCAAAACGGAGCGATGTCAACTTTGTTGACAATATGAGAATAGAACTTGAATATGGTCAGATTGCTAATGGCGAATGGGTGCTTACAAAAGATGATATGATTGTTGAATTATCATTGTTGAAGTTCTTGAATAAGGCGATAGTGATACGTACAACTCGTTTAAGTGACTATTCTTTCGATGAATTGCCCAAGAAACTGTTTAAAGGAAAAGCAAATATAAAATATGAAGCAGATGCTCGAATGAGGCAAGATGACTTCTGGAAGCAGTACAGAACGGTAGAACTTACAAAGAGTGAAAGCGGTATGAACGCTTTTATACATCGCATGGAACAGACAAAAGGCTTCAAATATATAATATTCGGAGCAAAAGCTTTGGTTGAAAACTTTATTGAAACAGGTTCAAACAAGACTCCGAGTAAATTTGATATAGGACCAGTGAATACTATTGTTTCCAAGAATTTTGTTGACGGATTGCGCTTCCGGTTGAGTGGACAGACAACGGCAAAGCTTAATCCTCATTTGTTTTGGAAAGGCTATTATGCTCACGGTTTTGACTCAAAGAAGAATTATTACAGCACACTTTTCACATATTCTTTAAATAAAAAAGAATATCAACCATCTGAATTTCCTTCTCGTACCATATCGTTTGAAAGTGCATACGACGTGATGTCGCCATCGGATAAGTTTCTATACACGGACAAAGACAATGTTTTCACGGCTTTCAGATGGAGAAAAGCAGACCAAATGTATTTCTATAATCGTCAGCAGTTGAAATTAAACTATGAAACAGATTGGGGATTTAGCACAAATTTCAAGATAAAGACAGAAAGCAATGAACCTACGGGAAGTCTTGTTTTTCAACGTGTTGCAGATAACAGCATTGTTAGAAAATTGAGTACAACAGAGCTAACTTTAACATTAAAACTTGCTCCTGGACAAACTTACATAAACACAAAGCAACATCGTAAGCCTGTTAATTTGGATTCACCGGAATTCTCTTTGAGTCATACTATCGGCTTAAACCGTTTCTTAGGTGGGCAATATAAATACAATTATACTGAGGTTAACGTTTACAAACGCTTTTGGATGAATAGCTGGGGAAAGATAGAATTCAACTTACAAGCAGGCGTACAATGGAACAAAGTCCCTTTTCCTTTACTCATAATGCCACCTGCCAATCTTTCTTATATTATAGAAAAAGGAACTTTTTCACTTATGAATAATATGGAATTTCTTAACGACCGTTTCTTGTCAACAGATATAAGTTGGGACTTAAATGGTAAGATATTCAATCGTATTCCATTGCTTAAAAGTTTAAAATGGCGCGAATTCAT
>CALGRN010000118.1 GCA_937880835.1 uncultured Prevotella sp.
ATCAGAAGCTTATTCTTGATCAAGGATATTGGGAAAAAAGCGATCTAACTCCACCATCAAACAAGGCTTTATATAATGATATTTTCCAAATTAATATTTGTCTGAACACATTATATAACAATGCAATTTATATAATATGCTCCAAGAAACACGACTTTGTATGACAATGAAAATCAAGTCATTATAAACGACGCTCCAAAAGTTATTGTTTTGCATCGCAAAACAATAACTTTCAGGACTCAAAAGGATAACTTTTGCATTGCAAAACGATATATTTTGCACGGTAAGAAAGCATCGTTGTAATTATGTAAAATAAAGTTCCTATTTACTTTTTATATTTTATCGTATTTTAAAAGATTACGCGAATTCGTGATAAGATTATTATGCAAACAGCTCTATCTGCCTCTATTGCTGTATATACATATGCAGTATCTCTGGTATGAAATAGTATCAGTATAGTCATTATTTTACTGTATGATATACGAGAGGACGGTTAAGATGACGTTTATCGGGTACTTGCAAAATAGGCGTAATGGACATTTGGTAGGCTGAAACCTATAGAATGTTCATTATGCCTAAAAAGAAGCATTGGAAATCATGCCTAACGGTTTTTCATTCCAATGCTTCTTTTTCATTTAAAGATTATAGTTTCTATTTAACTACTATCTTTTTTCTGTTTATTATATACACACCCTTTTTCAAGTTTTCTTTCGATGTACCAGCAAATCTTCCGTCTATTGAATATATTCTGTTGTCATATTGATCCTCAGAAACCATATTGTTTATTCCTGATGCAAAGTCTTTATAGAAATTCAATGTAATGGTTTTGTCTGCTGTATTTTCTCTTATATACACAAATGCCTTATTCAATTTATCGCCACTATATACCTTGAAGTTCACGATTCCTGATGTGTCAGCCAGTGAAAGCACATTGCTCGTTCCGGGATATGTATCACCTGCAAGTTGAGCATAGTAATATTTTTTGTCTATCACTACCCCATTTTCCGTTTGTCCTTTTACGTTATATGACGCAAACAGCATATTGTCGGCAGGCACGACAGCCATTCCGGGTTTTCCAATCACGTTGTTCACCGAGTTGCTTCCATTGGGATAAATGCTGAATGTATTGCTGTTATAATTCACGTGATAAACAAGCAGTCCATGTCCCTTTTGTTTTGAATTCCAACTTTCGTTCTGTATGTTTTCTATTATGAAGTATTCGCGCCCGGTAGCGTCATTATCATTCATAATCCTGTATGCCTTTCCGCCTTCTCTGTCTATCGGTATAAGAGTGAGATCTTGCTGCGTTTCTTGCAGAGTTTCAATATTCATCCATCCGAAAGCCTCACGTTCCCATGCCGTATATGATGGCGGTGTATATCCGTTATCAAGATATTCGCCTCCGTCCATGAGACTCCAGAACTCCATACCTTGATTGTTCAGCTGAGCTTCCGGTGTCGTTGGATAGAAATCGGGCAATCCTATACAGTGGGAAAATTCATGACAGAAGAGTCCTATTCCGTTTATTCTGACCTTCGGTTCTTCGCTGAATGCACCCGGATAGCCGTTAAGTTCGTTGTTAATACCGCATCTGCCGACCGTAACACCATCGTTTGTAGCATGTTGATCTACCCAAGACTTAGGCCAAATCCAATCCGCATCTGCGTCGCCTCCCATACTCTCGCTGTATCCGGCATATATTACATATACCAGATCTACATATCCATCGCCGTTGGCATCATATTTCTTGAAGTCTATTTCATTATCGACAGCATTGCAGGCGTCATGCAACAACTCTCTGTAATTAATATCTGAACGACCTCCGTTGTTCTTTCCGTAATAAGAAGAGTTCTTGTTCAAACGTACCGGACCTGCTATATCAAACTTAGGTTTGAACATTCCATAACTCGCATCTCTGAAATATTGTGCCACGCTACTGTAATTCCGACTTTCTCTATTACCGTATTCTTCGGGCTTTCCTGCTCCGTTCAAATACTGTTCGAATGATTTTCTCGGGGCGGGAAGACTGAAATTTACATCAGGAAAGTCAACAAGTATCACGAGTGCAGTAGGTTCTCCCACATGAGGAAAGAAACTGTCGGCATTCGCTTGAACAGGTTCTTTGTGCATTCCGGAATTAAGATGTCGCGCACTAACGGCATTAAAGAAACTTCTTTTGTTTTGAGATTTAATCAGAGACAACTCTGAACTGCTTCGTTCATTAGCATTGTGTGCAAGCTGCTTTGTCTTTATAAGATTACCGTAAGCATCAACGTCTGCTATAAAAAAGTCTCTCCCTTCACGATAAAGCAGCGTGCCGTCGAGTGTGGTGTGCCAATGATAATGTTCGTC
>CALGRN010000119.1 GCA_937880835.1 uncultured Prevotella sp.
AGATTCAGAATGTTCTACAATAATTATACTCAGAAACGTCAACGCTCGATAATGGCATTTCTGGCTTACAACAACACACGGAACAGCATAAGCAACAAGGTGACTTACGACGAGAAAACAGGCGGGCGCGTATCTCAACCGGAGAATATAAACGGCAACTGGAATGCATTCGGATCATTTATGCTGAACACGGCGATAGACACTACGGGATATTGGAACGTGAATACTTTTACAAATTTCAGCTACAACAATTATGTCGGTTATATAAACGTAGGAAATTTAAGTTCTCAGAAGAATACCACACGCTCTACGACTGTCGGCGAACGTCTTGGATTTAGTTACAGAAATATTTGGATGGAAATAGAACTGAACGGTTCGCTGAACTATACGAACACGCGCAATCTTCTGCAAAGTCAGAACAACATGGACACGTGGGAGTTTTCTTACGGTGCAAACGTAAGTTTTACAATGCCTTGGGGTATGAGCCTTTCTACGGATATTCATCAGAACAGCCGTCGCGGATACAGTGACAAATCAATGAATACTAACGAGTTGGTATGGAATGCACAACTCAGCCAGAGCTTCCTTAAAGGCAAGCCTCTTACCGTTTCGTTACAGCTATACGACATTCTCAACAAGCAAAGCAACATAAGCCGTATAGTGAATGCGATACAAAGAAGCGACATAAGATATAACAACATCAACAGTTATGCAATGCTGAACATATCATATAAATTAAACATATTCGGCGCAAAGGATAATTTCATGCATAACGGTCCCGGCGGAGGTCCTCATAGAGGTGGCTTCGGAGGCGGCAGACCGGGTGGCGGATTTGGCGGACATTAATCTGCGGCTTCTCTTTCACTGACATTAATTTAAGGTTCATCGAATGAAGTTCGTTGGAGAAGTTTAAGTGTGATTGTTCTATGACTACGCGAAGTTCGACATAAGAATACTTTCAAAACGCAGGTGATTTGGTTGCAGGTTCTGCACGACAATTCATTGTTCTTCAAAACTTTTCTTGTCCGTTCTGTTGCAATTCTAATTATAAATGCTTAAATTTGCATGAGAATGGTCTGAACAACGAAAACCTCTAAAATAAAAACTGCGATGAAGACATCTGCCAAATACAACAATACAAGACTCTGCATAGATTC
>CALGRN010000120.1 GCA_937880835.1 uncultured Prevotella sp.
GTGATAATAAAGTTCCCGACACTAGACCTACTGCTAACGTAAGGGACTATGGACAAGTTGGGGAAAGTTTTGGAGTTTTAATTGATAATAAAAAATAAAGCGCAGGAAAAAGTATGAAAACAATACTTATGTTCCTGCGCTTAAATAATTGTCTGCTTTTACATCAAAGACATTATTTTAATCTGTTTTTATTCTTTCGATGTGAAAGTTTCCTTATTTCAACATTGCTAATGTCAATGAACCGATTCATTATCGTTATCGTTCAGCTTGAATGATATAGGCAAAGTATATTTAACTCTCACTGGTTTTCCCTTATTTATTCCGGGATTCCATTTTGGCATGGCATTGATAACGCGCAATGCTTCTGCGTCAAGTTCAGGATCAGCAGAACGCACCACTTCGGCTTCTACTACCGAACCGTCTTTCTCTATTACAAAAGCAACGAACACTTTGCCCTGCACTTTGTTCTTAAAAGCATTATCAGGATATTTCATGTTGAGTGCCAAGAACTGATTTAAACCTTGATAACCACCTACAAAAGACGGCATCTTATCTACAACTGCATACGCATTCCCATCGGAGGAGGCATTATCTGACACAACAGTATCTGCCTTAGCTGTCGTAGAATAATTGTCAATCTCCGCCGAAGGTGTCATTGCTACATCCTTGTTTATTTGCGGCATTGTCAATGTTACATTTCCTACTGCGTCCGAAATAAATTCAGGCAAACCGGCTGCATGCACATTATTACCTATATTAACGGCAATCGACAGCAGCATTGCAAGCGGAATAAAAAGCAAGTATTTAGCTTTCTGCATTCTGTTAGTTCTCTTTCTGTTCATCATTTTGATTCTCAATTTAAGGGGTAATACATTAAAATTATTTGATATTGTAGCTACATTCTTATTATAAGACAATCTTAACAAGTGATATTGATATGTTTTTCGGTCGTTACCGTATTTCAACACGCGTTCATCGGCAAGGTATTCGAGATTTACCCGCACTTCTCTTTTCATCAGCCATGCAAACGGATTGAACCAAAGAAACACGGTAAAGAGTTCTGCAACAATTACATCAGCGGAGTGATATTGCTCCACATGTGTCCGCTCATGTATCATGATCTCATCCAACTGTTCCGCCGTATGCGAGCTCTTATTTACAAATATCCATCCGAAAAAAGAGAAAGGAGACTCATTCTCTGCTATTCTGTGAACTGTAATACCGCAAACTTGTTCTTTATCGGTATTAAAGGCGAGGCGGAAAATCATTATCATCTGAAACAGAAACCGAACAAGAAACAGTCCTGCTCCAACCATATAAACAATCGAAAATATCTCTGCAAACGACCAAGAAGATATGGAAGGGCTTGCAACAAACTCGTTCAACAAGGTTGCATCATAAACTGTGCGGATATCGGAAAAAGAAAACTGCTTCTCAACCCACCACGCAATATCCGCCAACGGCAATATTGCAGAAATGAAGAAAAAGCCTATCAGCATTGCCCTTCGCAAACCGAAGAAAGTGTCGCGGACAAAAAACAGGCGATAGAATAAATACAATATCGCCAAGATGAAATTGACTTTAAACAGATAAACGTCCATCGCTGATATTTTAAATTATTTATAATTCCTTTTCCACTAACTCATATTTACTATTCTCTGCCTTCAATCTCGTTAATGATATCTTTAAGTTCTTCTGACGAAATTTTCTGTTCTTTGGCGAAAAACGAAACCATTTCCTTGAAAGAATTTTTGAAATAGTCATGTACGAAACCACTCATGAACAAACGTTTGTATTCGCTTTCGTTTATAATGGGAGAATATTTATAACTATTCCCCACCCTTTCCGATTTCACATAACGTTTGCGTTGCAGATTTTTCACAACCGATGCAATGGTCGTATATGGAGGTTTGGGTTCTGGAAATCTTTCCTGAATATCCTTGACATTGCAATTTTCCAACTGCCACACATATATCATCGTTTCTTCTTCTTGCTTTGTTAGTTTCTCCATAATTATATAAATGCTTTTAATTAATTATATCGCAAATCTACGAAACTTTCGTAATTACACCAAATTCAAAGGGTTAAATAACTTTAATAAGCTCGTTTTTCATTTGTTAATCATTTATTTCAGAACATAATAAAGGGCTTTATACATTATTATATAAAGCCCTTTTTATCATTAGAAATAAAAATTGAGACGTCTTTTAAAGAAGTTTCTTTATCTCTGCTTCAAGGTTTTGTATCTGCGAGTCGCGCTTAACTATCGAGTTTGTCTTGTCTATTATGAAGAAAGCAGGCAACTGTCTGATATTAAAAGTTGCCATATAGCGTGACTTTAAGCTTTCTTCGTCTCTCACATTTATCCACGGAAGAGCCTCAGTCTGCATCTTCCAGAAGTGCTCATCTGCATCTAATGACACTTGATATATCTCAAACCCAAGTCTATGATATTTATTATACAAATCTCGCATGCGCATAATTCGTTCCGTGCTGCCTTCCTGTGAGAATACATGGAAATCCAACAGAACTACTTTTCCTTTCAAATCGGTTATATGGCGCAATCTTCCTTTATTGTCATACAATGGAATGTCTATTATACCGGTTTCCGATACACTGCCCGCTTCAAGTTCTATTTCGCGGTTTTGATTTTCAACTATACGTATATTCCTCATTCCCTCAATGGCTATGTTATGCAGATTTTTACCTCTTAATGCATCAGGATAATATACATCCCAACTTGTGGCAACTGCTGCAAAAGCCTTTATATCGTCCCTACTCTCGCGAGGATTGAATATAAGACGGTTGCCAATGGCTTGAAACAACGCGAAATATGAATACGCTTTCATTGGTTGCTTGTAGATATAGTTCATCTTCACGTTATTCTTATAATCGTTCATCAGACGCGCAATGCTGTCTTCTGCCACTTCGTCTTTTATCTCTCGGTTGTTTAGTATGCTCATTATGCGGTTCTGCAAGTCTATTTGCATAATTGAGAGTTCCTTTATTTTAGAGCAGTTTTCAGAACCTTCTATGTTATATTTTACAGCCATTGTGGGATACGATGCATTGACCGACACCGTTTCTGTGGAGTCTATGGATATGTTTATTATCTGTCCTGCAATACGCAAGCGATAAAATTCCGGTGCATCGGGAGCATTACCGACGAAAGAGAAACTTCCGTTTTCGTCAAGTTTTGCAGAGTCTATGGCTATCGGTCCGTCAAGACTTATGTTTTCAAGATAAAGCATCGAATCTTTCGCCTCTGTTATATTTCCTTTTATATTGAATTTCTTACCACTGCATGATGATATTGCAATGGTTGCCGCGAATACAAATGTAAGCGACAAAAAATAAGATATAGTCCTTTTCATCATATCGTAAGTTTATGCAGTTTCGGCAAAATCATATTCCTACATATCTATATGAGCTGTCGGACATGAATTACTTGATACTGACATTATTGCCGTTTGATTATTTATTTAAATATTAATATGTGCATAGCTGCATACATTTACTTCTTCCCGAACATAAACGGAATATCTGCAAAGTAATGGCAAAACACATTATCTGATTGCAAAATTAAGGCAATTCATGTTAATTACAAAATATTCATACGTTTTTTTGCTCTCGGATTATGCATGAAAGCAAAGAAACACAACAAGCGCGTAAGCAAATGTTTACTTACGCGCTGTCATTATGTTATGCTCATATTGAGTCATCAATATTTCTGATACAGATGACAAAAAACATTTAAAAATATCACAAACGACATGATTCGCCCATATCCTCTTCATCAAGTTCTACAACCATATCAGCGAGTTCGGGATGCTTGCTCATGTATGCTCTTACGAAAGAACATATCGGTTTTATTTTCAAACCATTTTCTTGCGCATATTCTATGCCTGCGGCAACAAGCTGCCTTCCTACTCCCTTACCTTCATGTCCGCTGAACGTACGTGTATGATTTATTACTATCATCTTGTCGCCCTCATATTCGTATGTCATCTCACCGGTCTTAACGTCTCCTTCGAATGCCTCGAATATTCCTCTTTCTCCTTTATTTTCGTGTCTTATTTCCATAATTCTGTTTTTTAATAATTCAATTACATGCAAAGATAATAAAATAATATGAGTTATACAAAATACAAACTTGTATATCAACGTTTTACGAACGACATTTCAAAAGCTATCCTTTTAGAGCTCAAAAGCTATTGTTTTGCATTGCAAAACAATAGCTTTTACAAAACAAAACAATAACTTTTAAATTGCTAAAATAATACAAGCATAAGCAAAGATGTATTTTACAATAAGAAAACAACTGTGTAATCGCATGAAATCATACTGTTAAACAGGCTTCTATAACTTGCTTTTCTACAATATACAAGTTTTAATCATTATTGTCTGTTAATGTGAAAGATATTTTGTATTTTTGCAAATTGAAGTATCAAAATCATAAAAACAAAGATATGCTGGTAGATTATAAGAATGTAAAAATATATCAAGGAGACGAATGTGTGCTTGAAAACGTGAATTTCCATGCGGAAGAAAGTGAATTTGTATATATAATAGGAAAAGTGGGTTCAGGCAAAAGTTCGTTGCTGAAAACAATATACTGCGAGCTGGATTTATGCGAAAGCGAGTCTGCGGAAGTGTTAGGACGCGATATAATAAATATAAAGAGAAAAGAAGTTCCTGCACTTCGCAAGGAAATGGGCATAATATTTCAAGATTTCCAATTGCTTCATGACAAGAGCGTATATAATAATCTTTATTTCGTTTTGCGTGCTACCGGTTGGAAAGACAAAAACAAAATAAATGAAAGAATAAACGAGGTGCTCAATGAAGTGGGGATGATTGACAAAGAACAGAAGATGCCTCACGAGCTTTCAGGAGGTGAACAGCAACGCATAGCGATAGCAAGAGCCATTCTGAACGAGCCTAAACTTATAGTTGCAGACGAACCTACGGGCAACCTCGACGCTGAAACGGCAAGCAATATAATTAGTCTGCTTAGGCAGATAAGTCAGACAGGAACTGCTGTAATTATGACAACTCACAACATTCCGATGCTTGACAAATATCCGGGAATAGTATATCGTTGTCACGAAGGTACGATAAAAGACGTTACAAGCGAATATAACAAGATAGATCTCACAGAAGACGGCGAAGAAAACTAAAACATATAAGAAGATTGATATGAAGGTAATGAAATTCGGAGGAACATCCGTCGGCTCGCCGGAGAGGATGAAAGATGTGGCTGCACTTATCAACGGAACAGACGACACCAAGTTTGTCATACTTTCAGCGATGAGCGGTACTACCAACAAACTGCTTCAAATATCCGAATGTTTATATAAAAAAAATCCGGAAGAAGCCGAAAGAATAATAGAAGAATTGGAAAACATCTACATGAAACATATAGAAACTCTTTTCTCAACAAATGAATGGAGAGAAAAAACACGTTTGTTTCTTGTTGATGTTTTTACACTCCTTAAATCTTTCACGGATAATCTATTCACAAGTTTTGAAGAAAAAAACATTGTCGCACAAGGAGAAATAATAAGCACGAACTTGTTTTTCAATTACTTGAAAGAACAAAACATGAATGCCGTATTGCTCAACTCTCTCGATTTTATGCGTACTGACAAGAATGCAGATCCCGATATTGCATTCATAAAAGAGAGACTCCGCGATGTCATTTCAGAAAACAAAGGATATAAAATGTATATAACACAAGGCTTTATATGTCGTAATGCTTATGGAGAAACTGATAATCTTCTTCGTGGCGGCTCCGATTATACTGCATCGATTATAGGTTCTGTACTTCCTGCGGAAGAGATACAGATATGGACGGACATAGATGGTATGCATAATAACGACCCTCGAATAGTCAAGAATACAGAACCGGTAAGACAGCTGAACTTTGAAGAAGCGGCAGAACTTGCATACTTCGGAGCGAAGATATTGCACCCTACATGCATCTTGCCTGCAAAAAACGCCGATATTCCGGTGAGATTGAAAAACACAATGAAACCCGAAGCAGAGGGCACTATAATAAATAATGTGGTGGTAAAGGGAAAGATAAAGGCGATAGCAGCAAAAGACGGAATAACCGCAATAAAGATAAAGTCGAGCAGAATGCTTTTAGCTACCGGATTTCTACATAGAATATTCGAGACATTCGAAAGTTATCAGACTTCTGTCGATATGGTTTGTACAAGTGAAGTAAGTGTTTCCGTAAGTATTGAAGACAAGAAATATCTGTCTGAGATAACGGAAGAACTAAGCAAATACGGTACGGTTACCATTGATGAAGATATGTGCATAGTATGCGTTGTTGGAGATCTTGACTGGACGAACGTAGGCTTTGAAACCCTTGCAGCAGAAGCAATAAAGGATGTTCCCGTTCGTATGATTTCTTATGGAGGAAGCAATCACAATATATCTTTCCTTATAAAAGCGGAAGACAAGGAATGTGCATTGCAGAATTTAAGCAATGTTTTCTTCGCAAAGAATAAATAAAAGTTGATTCAAGCAGTACGTACAAAGAAATTACCGTAAAGAAAACAATGATTGACAATACAATAATCATAATAAGCGTAATACTGATTGTAATGGCGTCAGTTACACCATTTATCAATCCTTTTTTCAGAAAACCGAAACAAAACGATGATAACGGCAGCGAAAACGAACAGAAAGATACGACAATAAAACAAAAAATAAGTATCATAATAACTGCTCATGACAATGCAAAGGAGCTTGAAGAACATCTTCCTGCTTTCCTTTCGCAAGACTATGAAGCGGAATATGAGATTATTGTCGTAACAAACAAGTCAGATTCTGATACGGAAGACGTACTCAAACGCTTCTCAAAGAATGAAAATCTTTATGCTACATTCATTCCGGAGACGTCAAGATATATGAGCAAAAAGAAACTTGCCGTGACTCTTGGCGTAAAAGCTGCAAAATACGAGTGGATAATTTTCACTGACGCATACTGCCGACCGCAATCTGATAAATGGTTAAGCACAATGGTACGCAACTGTAATGAAGATGTAAATCTGATAATAGGATATACCAAATATTCTGATGAAAGTAAAATCTTCTATCACTTACAGCGTGTTATGACAGAATTCTATCTTATGCGTGAAGCACAAAAATCGACTGCATATAGAACTGATGGTTGTAACATTATGTTCAGAAAGAGTGAGTTTATGAATGAAGACGGGTATAGAGATAATCTAAAATATATTCGTGGCGAATATGATTTCATGGTAAACAAGTATGCGAAGAAAGGACAAACGCGTACGGAAATGTCAAAGGATGCTTGGCTTATAGAGGACAATCCCACGTTGAAAATGTGGCGCAACAAACATCTCTTCTATTTTGAAACACGCAAACATCTTAAACGTTCTTTCCGTCACAGACTCATTTTCAATACGGATCAATTTATGATGTATATGAACTTCTTGCTCATTATTTCATCAATAATATTCTCAATTATAACCGAAAGATGGATTATAACTGCCGTTGCAGGTTTATCGTTAATACTTACCGTCGTACTTCGCACGATGATCTGCCGTAAAGCAATAAAGCAATTTGATATTGAAATCCCTGATGATAAAGCAGCTGAAATTAAAACAGTTCAAGATATCGTAGATTATATCAAAGAAAATGCATAATAAATGCTGATTTTTATTACCCAGAATAGCTGGGTAATAATTTTTTTAAAAAATTACTTTGATATTCAAAATAAAGGAGAGTATTTATGAAAATAGATTTAGTAAAGCAACTTATAAATGAATTTGAAAACTCAGAAGTTTTTAAAATGAAAGTAGAGATAGATGATATTAAATTAGAATTAGAAAAAACGCCAGTAGCACCGGTAAATGTTGTAAGTACACCGGTAGTTTCTGCTCCAACGCCTACTTTAGCGCCAGTGGAGCAAGTAGCAGCTAATGAACCAGCAATCACCGGAACACCGGTTAAATCACCAATTGTTGGGGTTTATTATGCATCTAGTTCACCAACTGCTAAACCGTATGTAGAAGTAGGCACTAAAGTAAAAGCAGGACAGGTGTTGTGTATTGTTGAAGCAATGAAGGTAATGAATGAAATTAAAGCTCCAATTGATGGAACAGTAACATCAATCATGGCAAATACTGAAGATTTAGTTGAATTTGATCAAGTGTTAATGATCATTGAAGGGTAGTTAAGATGTTTAAGCGAATTTTAATTGCCAACCGTGGCGAAATCGCGGTAAGAATAATTCGAACATGCCAAGAATTAGGAATTGAAGCAGTTGCTGTTTATTCAAATGTTGATAGTACTTCATTGCATGTGCAATTGGCTGATCATGCGGTATGTATAGGTCCTGCCAAGGCAGCGGATAGTTATTTAAATATGAAAAATATTTTAAGTGTAGCGACTGCACTAGGTTGTGATGCAATTCATCCAGGATTTGGCTTTTTATCAGAAAACTCAACTTTTGCTCGTTTAGTAGAAGAATGTGGAATAACTTTTATTGGGCCTAGTGGCGATGTTATTGATATGATGGGAAATAAAAGTATGGCCCGTCAAAAAATGATTGAAGCAGGTGTGCCGGTAGTTCCTGGGAGTGATGGAAGTGTAAATACTTTACAAGAAGCTAAAGAAGTTGCAAATCAAATTGGTTATCCAGTTTTAATTAAAGCCTCAGCAGGTGGTGGTGGTCGTGGAATGCGAAAAGCCTTTAGCGAAGAAGAATTTGATGATGCTTATTTAACTGCTAAAGCAGAAGCTAAAGCATGTTTTGGTGATGATGATATGTATTTAGAAAAATTAATTTTAAATCCTAAACATATTGAATTTCAAATTTTAGCCGATAATTATGGAAATGTTATTCATTTAGGAGAACGCGATTGTTCTATTCAACGACGCAATCAGAAGATGATTGAAGAGGCACCAAGTAAAGCCTTAACACCGCTGCTCCGACAAAAAATGGGGGAAGATGCAGTTAAAGCGGCTAAAGGAGCAGGTTATCGCAATGCAGGAACGATTGAATATGTTTTAGATCAAGATGGAAATTATTATTTTATTGAAATGAATACTCGAATTCAAGTTGAGCATCCAATTACTGAAATGGTGACCGGGGTAGATTTAATTAGGGAACAGATTAGAATTGCTGCAAATCAAAAATTAACTTATAAACAAAGTGATATTCATTTAAATGGACATGCGATTGAATGCCGAATCAATGCTGAAAATCCACGTGAGGGATTCAGACCGTGTCCGGGAACTGTTAATAGTGTTCATTTACCAGGAGGTTTAGGGGTGAGAATTGATACAACTTTATATCAGGGGTATAAAGTTTCATCACATTATGATTCCATGATTGCTAAAGTTATTGTTCATGGTTCTAATCGCTTAGAAGCAATTAGAAGAATGCGTAGAGTTTTAGCTGAATTAGTTATTGACGGAATTGATACTAACCAAGAATTACAATATTTGATTTTACATACGGGAGAGTATGTAAAAGGAAATTTTGATACAAGTTTTATTGAAAATAACTTAGATAAGTTGGTGGGATAATAAATGGAAGAGTTATTTAAGGCACGAAAAGAAAAATTGAATTTATTTAAATCTATTCGTAATAAAATGCAAGATAAAAAAAGAATTGATGTACCCGATGGTTTATATACAAAGTGTGATTCTTGCGGAGAGTCGATTTTAAGTGAAGATTTGAAAGAAAGTTATTATGTTTGTCCTAAATGTGGAGCACATTTAAAGATGCGGGCATACACGCGATTAAATCTTTTGTATGATGGGGGAAAATATAAAGAATTATATAAAAGTATTAAATCAAATGATCCATTAATGTTTCCTGGTTATAAAGAAAAATTAGTAAAATTAGAAGAAACAACAAATCTTGACGAAGCGGTTGTTTGTGCTACAGGAAGAATTGATGGAAGAAAAGTTGTTGTTTGTGTGATGGATTCTCGTTTTTTAATGGGGAGTATGTCAGGTGCTGTCGGAGAAAAGATTACTAGAGCAATTGAACATGCGACAAAACGCAAATGTCCAATCATTATTTTTACAACTTCTGGGGGAGCTAGAATGCAAGAGGGAATTATTTCACTAATGCAAATGGCTAAAACTAGTGCTGCTCTAGCCAAACATCATGAAGCCGGATTGTTATATATTTCGTATATTACTCATCCTACTACTGGTGGAGTTACTGCTTCTTTTGCCATGCTTGGGGACATTATTATTGGGGAACCTAAAGCATTAATCGGATTTGCGGGACCAAGAGTAATTGAATCAACAATTAAACAAAAATTACCCGAAGGTTTTCAAAGAACCGAGTTTATGCAAGATCAAGGATTTATTGATATGATCGTAGAACGTTCTAAAATGCGTGAAACGATTATCAAATTATTAAAAATGCATAGCAGGGGGGCGCAATAATGTCACTGCAAGAAAAAGAAATAAAAATTAAAGAAATAGAATTAGAGTTATTAAAATTAAAGGATGACCAAGAGATTGACCACACTTTACAAATTCAAGATTTAGA
>CALGRN010000121.1 GCA_937880835.1 uncultured Prevotella sp.
CAAAGGACATTTGACACCCAGCTTGCTTTGTTCTGAATTCGTCGAACTCACGTTATTTAAAGCCATGTTTCAAGTATTCCGATATCGTTTTCTTTATACGTTCTTTTGCAATTTCCGGATTCATACATTCTTCATCATCGGAGCATGTTGTATTGATGCATAATACATCATGAAAACCTGCTTTGATAAGAGTTTCACGCTCTTTTATTCTGCCGGCAATCAACAGAACAGGTACGTTTGCTTTTTTCGCACGCTTCATTATTACATACGGCAACTTGCCCATAAGCGTCTGACTGTCGGCACTTCCCTCGCCCGTTATGACCAAATCCGAATTTCTTACCAGTAAATCAAAGTTCACCAAGTCAAGCAACAAATCTGCACCCGAACGCATCTTTGCGCCTAAATACTGCATGAAGGCATAGCCTAAACCGCCTGCTGCACCTGCACCCGGATTATTTGAACAGTCGAAGCCAAAGTGTTCGGCAGACATAGACGCAAACTTCTTAGCCCTATTGTCTAATATTTCCACTTGTTCGGGGGTTGCTCCTTTCTGCGGAGAATATATGCGGGCAGCTCCGTTTTCACCATAGAGAGGATTGTTTACATCGCATGCAAGGATGAATTCGAGTTTATCGAACACTGATGAAACGCTATCCCAATTCCTTTCTTTATTATCTCCGAAACTGTCTATCAATGCCCTGAGCATGCCGATACCACAGTCGCTTGTGGCACTTCCGCCTAATCCGATGATGAATTTCGCACATCCCTTGCCTATCGCATCTGCAATAATCTCTCCCAATCCATAACTTGTTGCCACAAGCGGGTTTCGTTCTTCGGGTTTTAAAAGAGCAAGTCCACAAGCCATAGCCGACTCTATTACGGCAGTCTTTACATGCTTTTCTACCCCATTTTCCACTTTTATATCGTTCACTATACCATAAGAAACCGATATGGGGCGCATCATCGGGTCGTGAGAAGAAGCCGAAACGAAATCGCCTTTCATTGCCTTGACAAAGGCTTCAAGCATTCCTTCGCCTCCGTCGGATACGGGAATAGAAACGATTTCGGCTTCCGGGAAACGCATACGGACAGCATCATAAGCGGCATTTTCTGTCTCGACAGAAGACAGGCAGCCCTTGAATGAATCTATTGCCAATATATATTTCATAGTTATTTAACGCGAATTCTTCGGATTTATGCTAAAACAAAGGTGGTTTTTATATAACGACATTCTTTCGGTTTGCGATTTGTCGGAATACATTTTATAACGTTGCAACGTGCATAATCAGCTCTCTGAAAACTCTATTTTCATTACATTGAAAATCAAGACGTTACAAACGGCTTTTCAAAAGCTATTGTTTTGCATCCTAAAAGGATAACTTTCAAGGTGCAAAAGGATAGCTTTTGCGACGCAAAACGATAGGAAACGGATTTCAATAATAATATCACCTGATTTTGTAAGATAAAATTACATAACATGCAATCGTGCTCGTTATTATGCGGAAAGATATTTATCAAGTATCATATAAACAAATTCATAAGTTATTGTTTTATATTAAAAAGAGTTAGATGAAATTCGTTCGTTAGGTTTAAGCATAACCGTTAAAACAACACATGCTACAAATTAACGAGCAGCTCAGTCTTTCCGTCGTCTATGAGTTTCAATATCAGCTCGCCGAATAAAGAATTCTGCCATGCAAACCACGAGCGGGTATATCTGTCTGCATTGTTAACGTCGAATGATTCGTGCATAAATCCCGTTCCGGCATCTGTGCTTACGAGCATGCGCATACAGTGTCTTATCTCTTCATCGCTTTGCGCCGTGAATGCTTTCATCATTATACTCATGTGCCAAGCCATGTCATAACCGATATGAGGTCCGCCTATCCCCTCGCCTGCTTTGCCCTTAAAGAAATACGGATTGTCTTCACTCCACACGAAACGGCGCGTGTTTTGATATACCTCATCATTGATATCAACATCCCCAAGATAGCCCATGCCGAGCAAACTCGGCACGTTGGCATCGTCCATAAGCAACCGGTTGCCGAAACCATCTACCTCATATGCATATATCTTTCCGTATTTCGGATGATTGTATATTGCATGTTTCATCAGAGCCGAATGCACTTCGTCTGCAAGATTGGTGCATTCTGATGCCAAATCGGTACGCTTGTTCACAACAGAAAGTATCTCGGCAGATTTTCTCAGCGATGATACTGCCATGAAATTTGACGGTACGAGAAACAAGAATGTTGTAGCATCATCCGACGGACGGAAGACGGAAGCAATCAAACCGACGGGTTTCACCGGTGCACCCCAACCGTCGTTGCAAACAGTATCTAATGCTCTGTTGGTCACGCGTAAGAATTTATAAGGTCCTAATCCGTTCTTTCTCTGCTGCTCTTTGAAAGTTTTTAAAATGTTTTCTATCGCTTTCTGCCATTCTTCTCCAAAGATAGTAGCGTCTCCCGTCACTTTCCAATAATAGTATGCAAGACGTATCGGATAGCAGAGGGAGTCTATCTCATACTTCCGTTCGTGCAGTTCGGGCTTCATACCGGTATCTTTCATCCATTCACCATTTGGCATAGGGTCTTTGTTGAACGCATTGGCATAAGGATCAAAATTGATACATTTAAGTTGCCTTAATATAACTCCGCGTATCATTTTCTTCAATTTCGGGTCTTTATTGGCAAACCGGACATAGGGCCAAACCTGCGCTCCCGAGTCGCGAAGCCACATCGCATGTATGTCACCTGTATATACAAAAGTATCATCTTCACCGTCTTTGTCGGTATAATGCACTGTTGTTTCGAGCGTATTTGGAAAACAATTACCGAACATCCAAGCAAGTTTCTGGTTGTCTTTCAACAACTTCTGCACTTCTTTTATTTTGTCGTCAATGATCTTTGAGGTAAAAAGTCGTTCCTTTTCAGGCAACCTTTTTGAGACATAAACCTTTGTATTATCCGGCACAACAGTTCTGTACCTGTCGTTTGTATCAACCTGTGACAATACATTAAAAGTATATCCCGATACGATAAGAACTGCTACTATTCTTAATATTCTATCCATTATTATTGTTTTTTATTAAACTTTATTTCAAAGGTTGGTTTATTTTCATATTCAGCACAGATACATCGACTACGGTCTGTCTGCCTTTTCGATACCGTAAGACGACGGTTTGCTTCCCATTGTAAATTCAAGTTTGCCTCCACGCATTATATCTTCATACATTATATATGATTTGGTGTACTTCTTTCCATTCAACTTTGCCGATTGAATATAAATGTTCTTTGACGAGTTATTCTTTGCCGTTATAGTGAAAGTCCTGCCATTTCCTACATTCATACTGACCTTATCAAACAGCGGAGAGCCAAAAACAAACTTTCCTCCGGCAGGTTCTGCCTGATACAAACCCATCGAAGAAAGCACATACCATGCAGACATTTGACCTACATCTTCATTGCCACACAAACCATCGACATTGTTTCCATACATATCATGCATTGTTTTCCGCAGAAGTCTTGCGGCTTTCCATGTCTGTCCCACATAGTTATAAAGATATATTATGTGATGACTTGGTTCGTTTCCATGTGCATACTGCCCTATAAGTCCGGATATATCAGGCGACGCATCAGCTCCCAAATCACCTTCTACGATAAAAAGAGAGTCGAGTTTTGAAACAAATCGTTTCTCGTTTCCAAAGAGATTTACAAGTCCGTGCACATCATGCGGAACGAGCCATGTATATTGCCAAGCATTACCTTCCGTATAATCATCATTCCGATGTGTTGCCCTGAACGGATTGAAAGGCTCTCGGAACTTGCCATCCGAACTTATACCGCGCATGAAACCGGTTCTACTGTCGAAGTATTTCTTATAACTCATACTGCGATTATAGAAATATTCATAATCGTTTTTATTGTTCAGCAGCTTCGCTACCTGTGCCACACAAGCATCAGCCAACGCATATTCAAGTCCTTTTGCCACAGTCTCTGCCGTTGAATCCTTATCATAAGGCAGATAATCGTATTTTTTCAGCAGGTCAAGTCCGCGATCATTATATAGCGCAGATGCTTTCAATGCATCATAAGCTGCATTCTTGTCGTTTACAAATCCTTTCAATACAAAATCTGCAAGTACCGGAATACCCGGACTACCGACCATACAATTGGTTTCATTACCCATAAGATGCCACACGGGAAGTTTTCCTTGCTGTCGATATATGTTGATGAATGTTTGTGCAATGTCGTTACCTTTGTCAGGATGTATCAATGACATGAGCGGCATTTGAGCGCGATATGTGTCCCAAAGCGAAAGCGTAGTATAGTTTGTGAACATTCCGTTATGCACTCTTCCGTCTGCTCCTCGATAGTTGCCGGTAACATCATTGAAAACCGAAGGTGCGGTCATTGTGTGATACATTGCCGTATAAAATATTCTTTTTACAACTTCATCAGACGTTTCTATCTTTATTTTTCCAAGCTCTTCATTCCATTTCTTGCGTGCTTCTACTGCCGTTTTATCAAAATCCCACGCCTTTATCTCTTCCTCCAAGTTGTTATGCGCGCCGTCTATACCGACAGCAGAAAGTCCCACTTTTACCAATAACGGTTTCTTATCGTTATCAAAAGAAAGCAAACCAATCTTGTTATCATAACGTTCTATCGTTACAGGTTTTGAGAATTTTGCAACGAAATAAACTTGCTGATTTCTTGCCCAACCCATCGAGAAGCGATATCCTGCTATCGTATTGTCATCAATCTTACGTAAATGAGAAGACATTGTATTGTCCCAACCGATACCTTGTTGCAGGTCGATACGAAGAAGTTGCTTTTCAGTTGTTTCCGGATAAGTGTATCGATGAAATCCCGAACGAAGCGTAGAGGTAAGCTCGGTCTTTATTTTAGTATCGTCGAATACCACAGAATAATATCCCGGAGCAACACGTTCATTTGAATGCGAGAACTTTGCTTCTTTCGTTTCAGCATCCGTTACGGGCAAAAATGCAATATCACCCAAATCACCTACGCCCGTACCGCTAAGGTGAAGATGCCCGAAACCGATTATTATCGAATCGCTGTAATGATAGCCCGAACACCAATCCCAACCTCTGTTGTGCTGTGTAGGACCTAATTGCACGAAACCGAAGGGCACGTTTGCGCCCAAGAAAACATGCCCGTGTCCTCCCGTTCCTATCATTGGATTTACGTATTCGGAATAATCATAGCCCGCAGTATTTCCTGTTTTAAAATCATATTCTGTGAAATCAGACGCAACAATCTTATCATTGCAGTTACCGAAAGCACACAGGCAAACCATGTTAAATATAAACAAAACTATTGATTTCATCGTATTTTTTGCTTTTTGAATATTATTTTTCTATCGAGATATGAATGTCAGTAAAGATAGAACATACGCTCCATCATCTGCCATTTCTCATCGGATGTACTTCCATCCTTACAATTCTGAAATACAGCTACAAAGTTTTCCCACTCCTGTTGACGCGGAAGTGTGGCAAGTTTTGCCATTGCTCTGTCCCAATCAAAATCCAACGGAGTTTCAACTATCATGAACAAGCGGTTTCCGATTATATATATCTCCATTTCAAGAATACCGACCGATGTTATACCTTCGCGTATCTCTTTCCAGAATTCCGCCTTACTGTGAGCTTTACGATATTTCTCTATCAGTTCCGGATCATTCTTCAAGTCCATTGTCTGGCAATATCTCTTCACCGGCATTCCATACTCTTTCACTTTAAAACCTTCTGTCATATCTGCTTTTTCTTTTAAATAAACATGCGCGAACATAATCTGCAAGCGCATGATTGTCATTTTTTAATAATACTACATTGCAAGCAATTCATCACCTTCGAGTTCGCACGAGCCGAAGCCCATATCCTTTGCTTGCTGCTCTGAGAATGTAAAATAGACGGCATCTGCCTCTGCACAAACCTCAGAAAGAGAGTTTTCGAGAGCTACGTGTATTGTTATGAAGTTTCTTTTGCGTTCTGTTATAAATGCCTTTACGGTTATAAGACTCTCCGTTGTCATAACCGATTTGCGAAATTTCACTTCAAGTCGGCTCGTAACACCCGTTGTCTGCAATTTCCTTGCAATCACCCAAGCAGCCGTTTCGTCTATCAATGTGCTTATTATACCGCCATGCAATGTGTCCACCCAACCTTGATAATGCTCTTGCGGATGCCAAAACGATATTATTTTATCACCGTCTTCATAAAACTCCATATGCAATCCAATAGGATTTTCGGGCGAACAACCGAAACAATCGTAACCTTCTTTATGCCTCCAAGGGTTCTTTATCTTTCTCATAAAAATAGTTTTATGCAAAAATAACAAATAAATTCGAGAAAAAAACATTATAAACAACTAAAATAACAGCAAATCTCATTATATGCCGAAAAACGATATTATAAACGCAAAGGCACACATTTCGCACAACCAACACGTATGGACAGCCCCTGTGTCTGTCCGCATATCCACATGCCTGCCACGCATCTCCACGTGCCTATATATCCGCAACAGCACATGCCTGTCTGCATATCTGACGCCGTTGAGAAATAAAACGCGTTTCAAAAGATGTTGTTTTGCATGCTGAAAGCTATTGTTTT
>CALGRN010000122.1 GCA_937880835.1 uncultured Prevotella sp.
GGCAGGCGTAATAATAGGACAAGCCACCGAATATTACACGTCGCAGAGCTACAAACCGACGCAGAAGATAGCCGAATCGTCACAAACCGGTCCTGCCACTGTTATAATAAAAGGTATCGGAATAGGTATGATTTCAACTTGTGTTCCGGTAGTTACAATATCAGTGGCAATCATGTTGAGCTATATGTGTGCAAATGGTTTCGACCTTTCTATGAGTGCCGAGAGCATAAGCAGAGGACTTTACGGTATCGGAATAGCTGCCGTAGGAATGCTTTCAACGCTCGGTATAACGCTCGCAACAGATGCTTACGGTCCTATTGCAGACAATGCGGGAGGCAATGCGGAAATGAGTGGACTTGGAGATGAAGTGCGCAATCGTACCGATGCGCTTGATGCATTGGGCAATACTACTGCTGCAACAGGCAAAGGATTTGCAATCGGTTCGGCAGCACTTACTGCTTTGGCTCTTCTTGCCTCTTATGTTGAAGAAGTGAAGATAGCTATGGCGCGTGCTGTAAGCGAGGGAGCGCAATACGTTGATGCTGCCGGCAGGATATTTGATCCGTCAAAAGCCACCATGCCTGACTTCATGGAATTCTTCCAAGTGAACCTTATGAATCCAAAAGTTCTTGTCGGAGCTTTTATCGGAGCTATGGCATCGTTCCTTTTCTGCGGACTAACGATGGGCGCAGTAGGACGTGCAGCGCAATCGATGGTTGAGGAAGTACGCCGCCAGTTCCGCGAGATAAAGGGCATTCTCGAAGGAAAAGCCACTCCCGATTACGGTCGTTGCGTTGAGATTTCCACACGTTCGGCACAGCGCGAGATGATATTCCCTTCGCTTTTGGCTATATTTATACCAATCGTTGTAGGTATACTTTTGGGTGTAGCAGGTGTGCTTGGTCTGCTCGTAGGCGGTCTTGCATCCGGCTTTACGCTTGCAGTGTTTATGGCAAACACCGGTGGCGCATGGGACAATGCAAAGAAAATGGTTGAAGAAGGACATTTTGGAGGAAAGGGTTCTGAATGCCACAAGGCAACGATAGTGGGCGACACAGTGGGCGATCCTTTCAAAGACACATCCGGTCCGAGCCTTAACATTCTTATAAAACTCATGTCAATGGTCAGCATTGTAATGGCAGGTCTTACGATAGCATTCATCTGAAAGAAATAATCCGCTTATAACAAACAACACGCAATTGCGCGTGATAAGCAACAAAAGTGAAACGGAGAACAGATATTGGAATACATAAGATTATCTGTTTTCCGTTTCACTTTTACGCGAGTTATGTATAATAACGTGAGTTCGACGAATTATAATTCTTTCCATAATTTGATTAATATCGCTTATTGTTTTATAGTACGGTTTGTATGGCAAAACGTTTTTAGCAGCCATACCGATACGATATA
>CALGRN010000123.1 GCA_937880835.1 uncultured Prevotella sp.
TTGTTATAAGATATCCTCGCGGAGCAGGCGTTAAAGTTGATTGGAAATGTCCGTTTGAGGAGATAAAAGTAGGAACGGGAAGAAGATTGAGAAGCGGAAAAGATGTGGCAATATTGAGCATCGGACCGGTTGGAAACACAGTTGAAAGAGCAATAGAAGAAATCAATGACAAGAAGAGTGTTGCCCACTATGACATGCGATTTGTAAAACCGATAGACGAAGACATATTGCATGAGGTGGCAGAAAACTTCAAACGAGTGATAACAATAGAGGATGGTGCAATCAAAGGAGGATTCGGAAGCGCGGTATTGGAATGGATGAGCGACAACGGTTACAGCCTTGAAATAAAACGATTGGGATTGCCCGACTCTTTCGTAGAACACGGAGAGGTTACAAAGCTGCACGAAATAGCAGGAATAGACGTTGAAGCAATCAAGACTGCAATATTGGATTAAAAGAATATCGTACATTATTTCTTTGCAATAAAAAAGGATATGAAGATAATAATCGCAGGTGCTTATGCAATCGGAACGCATTTGGCAAAATTGCTTTCCAGAAACAATCAGAATATCGTTCTTATGGACGAAGACGAGTTAAGGCTTGCTGATATAAGCAACGAGTTCGACTTGCTCACGATACATGCTAACCCGTCAAGTATAAAAGCATTGAAAGAAGCAGGTGCGGAACATGCAGATTTGTTCATAGGCGTAACCCCGAATGAAAGTCTTAATATGAATAGCTGTATGCTTGCAAATGCTCTCGGGACAAAGAAAACAGTAGCAAAGTTAAACAACTCTGCATATATGGCGCCCAATCTTGTTAATTTTTTCAACAAATTGGGAATAAGTTCGCTGATATATCCTGAGATGCTTGCAGCGAAAGATATAAACAACGGACTGAAAATGTCGTGGGTAAGGCAACGCTGGGACGTTCATAACGGTGCGCTTGTGATGCTCGGAATAAAGTTGAGAGATAGCTGTGAAATCCTTGATAAGCCCATTAAAGACATCTGCGGACCTGATGATCCGTATCATGTTGTGGCTATAAAGAGAGAAGGAGAGACCATAATACCGCGCGGTAACGACAAACTGCAACTGTTGGATCTCGTTTATTTCATGACAACGAAGAATTATATACCTTATATTCGCAAGATTGTAGGCAAGGAACATTATGCAGATGTCAAAAACGTTATGATAATGGGAGGAGGAGAAACTGCTGTAAGAGCGGTTCAGACTAAACCCGAATATATGAACGTTAAGATAATAGAGCAAAACGAACACAGATGTGAGGTTCTCAACGAACTGTTTGAAAACGAGGATAACCTTGTAATAAACGGTGACGGAAGAGATGTTTCTCTACTTTTGGATGAGGGAATACGAAATACGCAAGCATTCGTAGCTCTGACCAATAACTCTGAAACAAACATTCTCGCATGCCTTACAGCAAAGAGAATGGGCGTAAGAAAGACAGTGGCAATGGTAGAGAATATCGGATATGTCAGCATGGCGGAAAGTTTGGATATAGGTACTATTATAAATAAAAAAACAATCGCGGCAGGTTATATCTATCAGATGATGATGAATGCTAAGGTACATAATGTAAGACTTCTTACATCAATGAATGCAGATGTTGCAGAATTTATACCGCAAGAAGGTTCTAAAATTACAAAGAAAGCCGTGAAAGATCTTGGTCTTCCAGTCGGAATTACCATAGGAGGACTTGTTAGAAAAAACGAAGGAATGCTTGTTTCGGGTAATACTCAGATACAGGCAGGCGATTCTGTTATGGTATTCTGTCATAATCAAGATATGAAAAAGATAGAGAAACTTTTCGTATAATGCTAAATTTTAAGATTATAAGCAAGGTATTAGGTTCATTGCTTTTCATAGAGGCGATGTTTATGTTGTTTTGTCTTATAATAGCATTGTACTATGGAGAAAACGACAGAATGGCATTCCTTATATCAATGTTGATAACAATATTTGTAGGAATTGTTTTCAGACTTTTCGGACGTAATGCCGAAAATTCATTGAACAGACGTGACGCTTATCTTGTTGTAACGCTTTCATGGACATTGTTTTCACTCTTCGGCACACTTCCATTTATGATAAATGGTTGTATACCGAGTTTTACCGATGCGTATTTTGAGACTATGTCAGGATTTACAACGACGGGCGCAACTATATTTAATAATGTTGAGATACTTCCTCACGGAATATTGTTTTGGAGGTCTTTAACTCAATGGATAGGCGGTTTAGGTATCGTTTTCTTTACGATAGCCTTATTGCCTTCACTTGTCGGTGGCTCTGTAAGAGTGTTTTCAGCCGAAGCTACCGGTCCGATAAAGAACAAACTGCATCCTCGTTTGAGTACAAGTTCCAAATGGATATGGATAGTATATCTCGTAATAACAATAGCTTGTATGCTAAGTTATGTCGTATTCGGTATGGGTTGGTTCGATGCTTTAAATCATTCGATGTCTTCTGCTGCAACAGGTGGCTTCTCAACTTATAATGAAAGTCTTGAATTTTTTGACTCTCCGGCAATAGAATATGCCTGTACGTTCTTTTGTTTTATTTCCGGTGTAAACTTCACACTGCTTTATTTCTCTGTTGCAAAAATGAAATTGCTGAGTATTTTCAAAAACTCTGAATTCAAGCTGTACTTGTTTATAATATCAAGTTGCACTCTCTTCATAATGTCAGAACTTATTTTAAGAAACGATTATGAGTTGGAACATGCTTTCAGAAGTGCAATATTTCAGGTTGTATCGTTTATAACAACAACCGGAATGTTTAATGATGATGCTGGAACATGGCCTCACATGACTTGGGTCGTACTTGCTTTCTGCATGTTTATCGGTGCATGTTCAGGAAGCACAAGCGGAGGATTGAAATGCATACGCGGTGTAATGTTGTTGAAAGTGATAAGAAATGAATTTAAACAAATATTGCATCCAAATGCCGTACTTCCTGTAAAGATAGACGGTGTAAACGTATCTCAGTCAAAGCGTGTAACGCTTCTTGCCCATCTTACAGTTTATCTGATATTATGTCTTGTATGTGCTTTCATAATGATAGTAGAAGGAGTGGATAACACGAATGCCATTACGATATCACTCAGTTGTCTTAGTAATGTAGGACCGACATTGGGTATTGAAATCGGACCTACAATGTCGTGGAGCATGCTGCCCGATTTCGCAAAATGGATGTGTTCGCTTCTTATGCTGATCGGACGTTTGGAAATATTCAGCGTATTGGTTATTTTCTCACCTGCGTTTTGGAAAAGTAACTGAAAAATATCATAGTGTATTATCGGTAATTATAAAGAATAAACAATAAAAACCACTGATTATGAAACCGTTGAAGTTCAAACCTATTCTTAAACATACGATATGGGGCGGTGATAAGATAATACCGTTCAAAGGTCTTGACAGCAATGAAGAACAAATAGGTGAGAGTTGGGAAATATCTGGCGTAAAAGGAAATGAGACTGTAATTGCAGAAGGCGAATACAAGGATATGAATCTTAACGAAGTAGTACAGAAGCTGAGAGGCAACCTTGTGGGAAGTGAGAATTACAAGCGTTTCGGTGATGAGTTTCCTTTGCTTGTAAAATTCATAGATGCACGTCAAGATTTGTCTATACAGGTGCATCCTAATGATGAAATTGCTGTCAGACAAGGGAAGAAAAGAGGAAAAACGGAGATGTGGTATATCATGGATTCTGAACCAAAGGCAAAACTAAGAAGCGGACTTAGAAGAGAAATTACACCGGAGGAATATAAAATAATGGTGGAAAATGATACCATCTGCGATGCGATAGCCGAATACAGCGTGAAAGAAGGAGATTGTTTCTTCTTGCCGGCAGGGCGCATTCACAGCATAGGTGCAGGCTGTTTTCTCGCAGAGATACAACAAACGTCCGATGTAACATATCGCATATACGATTTCAAACGCAAGGACAAAGACGGCAAATATAGAGAACTGCACACAAAAGAAGCTGCCGAGAGCATAGATTACAGCCTGTTGAGCGATTATCGTACAAAATATTCAGCAGGCAAAAATCAAGGAATACCGCTCGTGAAATGTCCTTATTTCAAAACAACGGTTTACGATTTGGATTCTCCAATGACACTCGACTACAAAGAACTTGATAGTTTTGTGATAATGATAGGCATAAAAGGCAAATGCACTATTACTGACAACGAAGGCAACGAGACTGCTCTTTGCGAAGGTGAGACGATATTAATACCGGCAACTACTGAAACAATAGAGGTAAGAGGAAACATAAAATTTCTCGAAACCTACGTGTAAAAGAAATACTTAAAACTTTATTAACGGTTTCTCTTTTATATCATTCGATAATATCCCTTTTATGTCGTTTAACCTGAATTCTATTAATTCAATCCAATAGGTTTAATTATAACCGTTAAAAGTTGGAAATTGAACAGACACGCAATATTATTGTAAATACATACAGTCACGTGGCAATCCGGACACGCACAGGGCGTGTCCCTACATGTAGGATATAATATATACATCGCAATCAGCATGTAGGGACAGACCCGGTGTCTGTCCGATAAATGTAAAACAACACTATTTCGTATCGCATCGATAATTCTGTTGTTTTCTACGATATAAGTATTGTTATATCATAAATATTCCGTGTGCCTCATCAGGACATTGTTTATAATTGTCCGGAGGTATTATTTGCGCTTATCCAAACTGCTCCTTTTTGGGCGATGATAGCTTCTGTAATCATCCAACGGTATTTCTATATCCGACTCTTCCAACTCCCCTTCACGCGGAAGATTGATTTTTATATACCTTATATTAAGTCCGCGCTCTATCCACATAGATTCGTAGTAGGTTTGTATTGAAAGCAGTTTCTGCGTCTCCGGCGACAGATTTTCGTCATGATACAAGTCTTCCGTGCATTCAACTATCGGCAGATTGTTTTTCTCTGCCATGTATTTCGTGTATGTGAAGAGGAAGTTTGAGTCTGTTTTAAGATGCACAGCACCACCGTCAACAAGGAATCTGCGGTATCTGTTCATGAAAAATGTGCTGCTGAGACGCTTACGGGCATTCTTCATTTGAGGGTCACTGAATGTCAACCAAATCTCCTGTACCTCATCGGGAGCAAAGAAACGGTCTATCACTTCTATGTTCGTGCGCAGAAAAGCCGCATTCTTCAATCCTTCCGTTACAGCTTTCTTTGCACCTGCCCACATTCTTGCTCCCTTTATATCTACGCCTATGAAGTTGATGTCAGGATACAATTCGGCTAATCCGACAGTGTATTCGCCTTTGCCGCAACCTAACTCCAATACGATAGGATTGTCGTTGTGGAAATATTGTTCGCGCCATTTGCCTTTCATTTCAAACGGAATATTCTCTATAACCGAATAAGGATATTGAAACACATTATCAAATGTTTCCATTTCAGCGAACTTCTCAAGCTTTCCCTTGCTCATGTTTTATTCTTGTTTTTAATTTTCAGATATTCAGAATTTACTGCTCTGCGGTTTATCGTCTGCATATCTTAACCGATACGCCTTGCATAAAACCGCATTGCTTTGATTTGCATAAAAGCAGACGTTATTTTGTTTGTTTGTCGTTGTCCAATATCTTTTTAATCTCCTCGTCAGCCTTTGTCAGACGGTCTTTGCACAGCTTTATCAGTTTCTGAGCGGTTTTTAGTTGCTCACTCATGGTATCTATGTCCAACTCATCGTTTTCCATTTTATATACTATTTCTTCCAATTGCTTTACTGCCTCTTCGTATTTCATATTCCGAGTTTATAAGTTTCTTTGTTTAATATGTTGCATGAAATCGGATTTTATTATAATCATTTATTCTTGATTAAAACGGTTTTTATTGTTCCTTTTTCCAATTTCGTTTCTATCTCGTCGCCGTTTTTCAGCGTCGAAGGGTCTCTTAGCGCGTGTCCGTTGTGCATCGTTATGCTGTAACCGCGTTTCAGAAGCAGTTCAGGGTTTAACGTTTCGGCACGCTGACGAAGCATTTCTATGCGATGTTTTTCTTTCATCAGCCTGCGTTCGGCTATCGGACTGATGTTGCCGGCAAGTATTTCGAGATGATGTTCCGCTGCCGACATGTTTCGAGTCATGGCAGATGAAAGTCTCGAAAACATTTCCGCAAGGCGCGTTTCATGCTTTACTTTTACCAATGAGAACGACATCGGAATGTTTCTCGAAAACCTTTCGATACGCATTTTCTCTACTTCCATTTTCGACGTCACCTTGTTTAATATGGTTCTTTGGGCATAGTTGATACGTTCATACACGTCTATGAGATTGTCTATTATGAACGCTGCCGCTGCCGTAGGTGTTTTCATGCGAGTGTGAGCCACCATGTCTATAATGCTTTCGTCACGCTCATGCCCTATACCGGTTATAACGGGAATGGGAAAGTTTGCCACATTCTCTGCCAAAGCAAGCGTGTCGAAACCCGACAAATCGCTCGTAGAGCCTCCTCCTCTTATTATAACCACAAGGTCGAAATCATCTGTCGAGCGGTTGATAGCGTTCAAAGCCGATATCACACTTGCTTCAACCTGCTCGCCTTGCATGACAGCCGGAAACAGTTTTGTAACGAAAACAAATCCGTAGTCGTTGTTTTCGAGCTGATTGAGAAAGTCCTCATAGCCTGCCGCATTTGCACTTGTTACCACTGCTATGCGCTGTGCGAACATCGGAATTGCAAGTTCTTTGTTCAAATCGAACACGCCTTCTTCTTTCAACCTGCGTATTATCTCCTGCCGTTTGCGTGCCATGTCGCCCATAGTATATGCCGGATCGATGTCTGTAACAATCCAAGAAAATCCGTAACTCTCATGAAATTGCGGATATACTTTCAGCAGAACCTTTATTCCTGCGCGTATCTGTTGACCGGTAACACGTTCGAAATTAGGGCGCACAAGCATCCATGTGTTGCGCCAACACTTGGCAGATGCCTTCGCCAAAGGCGTATTTCCGTCTTCATCTTTCTGCACAAGCTCCATATAACAGTGTCCGTTGTTCTCTCTTGCTTCCGACAATTCTGCCTCTACCCAATATTCTTCGGGCATGGAAAACTCAATGGTTTTGCGCACAAGCATATTGAGTTCGTATAAAGATAAAGTCGTTTTACCGTTCATTTCTGACGACAAAATTAATCGAAATCGTATTAATTTCCAAAATAATGATGCAGTTTTTACGAATGAGCAATGCAAGTGCGGAATAAAAGAAAAGCAACTTTGGCGGAACTTTTTCGGCACTTCGAGAATGTAATTTATATATTGTTGAAAATCAAGACGTTAACAACAGTTTTTCAAAAGCTGTTGTTTTGCACTGCGAAAGGATAACTTTCAGAACGCAAAAGGATAGCTTTCACAACGCAAAACAATAACTTTTGCATCATGATAAAAATAGACATAGCTTGAAAGGGTATATATTGAGATGTTTTTATTACGATAAACTCTGTTATTTTATATGTTATTCTGGCACTGACTGAAATAATTTTATTACTTTTGCAAGCAAGTATATGAACTATTGAAGTTCATAGGCTGTCAAGTCAAAGGATTGACAAACAAGCGGAAATGCCATTATTCAGATTTCAGCAGATGTTTGTTCGAAGAGAATGTTCTCCTGCATTTGACGGTTTAAAACAAAAGAACACGAAGATTAATGAGCAACAAACAAGCAACATTGGATTTGGGAACGAAACCTGTCGGTAAACTTCTTATGCAGTATGCCATACCTGCAATAATAGCAATGACGGCAGCTTCGCTATACAATATGGTGGACAGCATTTTCATAGGGCATGGCGTAGGAGCGATTGCTATATCGGGATTGGCTGTCACTTTTCCTTTCATGAACCTGTCGGCAGCGTTCGGTGCGGCAATAGGAGTGGGAGCATCGACGTTTCTTTCGGTAAAACTTGGGCAGAAAGATTATGAAACCGCAGAGAAAATACTTGGCACAAACGTTACCCTAAACATAATAGTTGGTGTACTTCTGGCTGTGTTGTGCCTGATATTCATAGACCCGATACTTCTCTTTTTCGGTGCAAGCGAGCAGACATTGCCTTATGCGCGCGATTATATGACAATAATATTGGCAGGCAATCTGATAACGCATCTTTACTTCGGGCTTAACGCCGTGCTGCGTGCTGCAAGCAAACCGAAGCATGCAATGTTTGCAACGATATTCACAGTGGTGATAAACACCATTCTCGACCCTATATTCATATGGACATTCGAGCTTGGTATTAAAGGCGCGGCTTATGCAACCATACTCTCGCAACTGCTCGCCCTGTTGTGGCAGATAAAGATTTTCAGCAACAAGAAAGAACTCATACACTTCCGAAAGGGTATATACAGACTGCGTAAAGAACTTGTGAAGAACATCATTGCCATTGGTATTTCGCCGTTTGCCATGAACGTATGCGCATGTATTATAGTGATTTTCATAAACAAAGCACTTGTTTCCTATGGCGGAGACTTGGCTGTCGGCGCATTCGGAATAGTAAACAGACTTTCATTCATATTCATAATGATAACTATGGGAATAAATCAGGGAATGCAACCGATAGCCGGTTACAACTACGGTTCGCAACAATTAGACCGCCTGATGCTTGTCCTGAAATACTCAATAATGGCTGCAACTGCTGTAATGGCAACGGGTTGGATTATCGGAGAATTCTTTCCGGAAGCCTGCTCAAAGCTGTTTACGAAGGACAAAACGCTTATAGAAATGTCGTCGAATGCCATAAGAAAGTGCATGATAATGTATCCGATAATAGGCTATCAGATGGTTGTTACCAACTTTTTCCAAAGCATAGGCAAGGTGAAGATAAGCATTTTTCTGTCTCTTTCGCGGCAGTTGCTGTTCCTTTTGCCATTGCTCGTGATACTGCCTCCTATGCTCGGAGTTGACGGAGTATGGTATTCGTTGCCGTTGTCAGACACGCTTTCGGCAATAGTGGCATTATGGATGATGACCGTTTATATGCAGAAATTCAAGAAACAACATAAAGAGATGACCCATGAACGACAAGAAGATTATAATTAATGTGGGACGACAGTTGGGCAGCGGAGGGCATATCATAGCATCAATGCTTGCTTCCGACTTCGGATGTACGCTCTATGACAGAGAAATTCTTAATCTTGCTGCAAAGGAAAGTGGCTTCTGCGAGAAGTTCTTTGAGCAGAACGATGAATATAAAGGCTTTCTTAAATCGCGCTTTCATATACACGTTCCGTTGATAGGAGATCATGATTTCTACAATAATAAATTCTCTCAGGAAAGTCTGTTTCAGTTTCAGAGCGATGCAATACGAAAGGCAGCCGATAATGGTTCGTGTGTTTTCGTAGGACGTTGTGCCGACTATGTGCTCAGAGATTATGACAACGTGGTAAACATATTCATCACTGCCGACATGGAACATCGCATAGAACAAGTGAAAAAACGGCATCTCTGCGATGATGAAACGGCACGCAAGATTATCAACGGAAAGGAAGATGCGCGCTCGTCTTACTACAACTATTATACCGGAAAGAAGTGGGGACAATGCTCTTCGTATGACCTTTGCATCAATTCGAGCATACTCGGACTTGAAGGAACGGAGCTTTTCGTGGCAGAATTCATCAGGAAAAAACTCGGAATATGATAAACTGCAATAAGCAGTAACGGCATAAACGAAACATGAAGAAAATAGGAATAATAAGCGATACGCACTCTTATTGGGACGAAAGGTATCTGAAATATTTTGAACCATGCGATGAAATATGGCATGCCGGGGATATCTGTTCGGTGGAACTTGCTGATAAACTGGCAGCATTCAGAACGTTTCGTGCCGTATGCGGCAACTGTGACGGAGGCGATTTGCGACGCATGTATCGCGAAATTCTGCGTTTCAAATGCGAGGATGTAGATGTTCTCATGAAGCATATAGGTGGTTATCCCGGCAATTACGACCCATCGGTGAGAGGCATGATTTATGCTTCTCCGCCGCAACTGTTTATCAGCGGACACTCTCACATACTTAAAATAAAGTATGACAAGGCTCTTAACTTGCTTCATATCAATCCCGGTGCAGCAGGGGTACAAGGCTGGCACAAGGACAGAACTTTGATAAGATTGACGATAGAAGGCAATAAATTTACCGATTGTGAAGTTATTACATTAGGAGAAAACAAAAGTAATATATAAATAAAGTATAGAAAAGAGTAATAAACATGAATAAGAAAGTAATCAGGTATTTAAAACTTTGGCTGATATGTATTATCTCATTTATGGTTTTGAGTTCTGTTATAGATTTCATATTCGATTGGGACAAGGCATTTGATTTACAAGATAAACTCATTCAAGGAATACTTTTCGGAATAACTCTTACTGCTTTGCGTGCTTATGAAGATAAAAGAAACAAGGAAAATTGGAAATAACAATAAATTAAAACATAAATATCTATGAAAACGTATTTGGTAACCGGAGCAGCCGGTTTCATCGGAGCAAACTTCATAAAATATCTGCTTGACAAGAAATATAAGAATGAAGACATCAAGATAATTGTCCTCGATGCTCTTACTTATGCCGGAAATCTCGGCACGATAAAAAACGATATTGACGAGAAACGATGCTTTTTCGTTCGCGGAGATATTCGTGACAGAGAGCTTGCAGATAAACTTTTCTCGGAGAATGACATAGACTATGTTGTCAATTTCGCAGCTGAAAGCCATGTGGATCGCAGTATAGAAGACCCACAACTGTTTCTTTCGGTTAACATTCTCGGCACTCAAAACCTTTTGGATGCTGCGCGACGCGCTTGGGTAACGGGCAAAGACGAAAGCGGTTATCCCGTTTGGAAAGAAGGAAAACGCTATCATCAGGTTTCAACAGACGAGGTTTACGGTTCTCTCGGAGCAGAAGGTTTCTTCACAGAGAATACTCCTTTATGCCCACACAGTCCCTATTCGGCGTCGAAGACAAGTGCGGATATGTTTGTTATGGCTTATCATGATACTTATCATATGCCTGTAACGATAACTCGCTGTTCAAATAATTACGGACCGTATCATTTTCCTGAAAAGCTGATACCGCTTATCATAAACAATATTCTTGCGGGAAAGAAACTTCCGGTGTATGGAAAAGGCGACAATGTTCGCGACTGGTTGTATGTGGAAGACCACTGCAAAGCAATTGATATGGTTGTGCGCGAAGGACGTGTGGGTGAGGTTTACAATGTAGGTGGACACAACGAGATGAAGAATATAGACATTGTGAAACTCACGATAAAGACAATTCACGACATGATGGCTGACGACAAAGAGCTTCGCCGGATACTAAAAAAACAGGAAAAGGATGCCGATGGCAATATCGCAATAGACTGGATAAATGATGATTTGATTACGTTTGTTGCCGACAGATTAGGGCACGACCAGCGTTATGCTATTGATCCGACAAAGATAAAGAATGAGCTGGGATGGTATCCTGAGACGAAATTTGCTGACGGTATTGTGAAAACGATAAAGTGGAACTTGGAAAATCAGCAGTGGATTGAGGAAGTTACAAGCGGCGATTATCAGAAATATTACGAAGAAATGTACAGCAATCGCTGATATAACAACGTATGGATATGGACGATTCAAAAGCAAAAATCATCGATTTGCCTAAGATTATCGACCCGAGAGGCAATCTTACTGTTGCCGAACAGATGATAAACGTGCCTTTTGACATAAAGCGCGTGTATTGGGTATATGATATTCCGGCAGGCGAAAACAGAGGAGGGCATGCCCATAAGCAGTGCCGCGAGCTGATAATAGCAGCAAGCGGGTCGTTCACTGTTACGGTGGATGACGGACGAGGAAAGAGAACTTTCCTTATGAATCATCCTTATCAAGGTCTTCTTGTTGAAACTGATGTGTGGAGAACGCTTGACGATTTCTCTTCGGGAGCAGTATGCCTTGTTATTGCTTCCGAGCTTTTTGAGGAAGAGGACTATATCCGCGATTATGATGATTATCTTGAATATCTTGCGAAAGAAGGATGATAAGGCATAAGCCGGTATAAGAAACCGGTTGACACTTGTTTTTTTTCAAGATTTGCTTCAATAATTATCGTATTGCTAATTGGCTTTTTCGTGAAGCTGATTGGCAATCTTGAAAAAGTGTATTACCAATTTTAAGCAAGATAATATCAGGACGAAAAGATCGTGATTTTCGCAGAAAAAATTCTCTTTTAGATGCATTGTTATTGCCTCTGTTAAATAAAAATGATATATTTGTACAAACTCTTCGGTAATCATTTTGCGGCACATTCGTTTCAAGCTGCAAATGATACGGAACGTGAAGAAAACCGTTTCCGTCATAATTCACTATCGTGCAAAATAAATAAGAATATAACTAATTGAGCAATGTTCGACATCAGAAGATATACAGAGGCAGACAAAGAGATGTGGGATAAATACGTTTCCAATTCACGAAATGCCACATTCCTGTTTTACAGAAATTACATGGATTATCACAAAGAGCGTTTCCGCGACCATTCTCTAATGTTTTTCAAGAATGGAAAACTATACGCGCTTCTTCCTGCGCATATCGAAGACACTACTCTTTATTCGCATTTCGGACTTACTTACGGCGGTTTGATTATGCAGATGAGCGTAACGATAGCCGACACCGTAAGGCTTTTTGAGGAGTTGAATGTATTTCTTAAAGCCGAAGGAATTACACGTGTTGTCTATCGTCCTATTCCTTATATATATCATCAGATACCGTCGGAAGAAGATTTATACGCAATCTTTTGGAAATGTCGTGCCCGTCTGATGTTGAGAAACATTGGTACGACCATTTTCATGGAAAAGAAAATAAAATGGAGGAAAGACCACCAAAGAAGATTGAAACTTGCCTTGAACAACGGCGTCACGGTGGTTAGAGACGACAGCATATCCGCTTTCTGGAATATACTTGAAGAAAATCTCAAACAAAGATTTGGCGCAAGTCCGGTACACAGCTTGCAAGAGATGATGCTTCTGAAATCTCGTTTTCCGGATAATATAATACAATATAATGCTTATAAGGACGGGCAGATAATAGGAGGAATAACTTTCTATATCACGCCGCAGGTGCTGCATGGTCAATACAGTGCAACGAATGAAACAGGAAAACAGTTCGGCGCAATGGAAGCAATATACGAACAGGTTATGTATAAAGATTATCCCGAATATAAATATCTTGATTTCGGAAGCTCTACCGAAGACAAAGGAGCTAAGCTGAACGAAGGTCTCATAGCCCACAAGGAAGGCTATGGAGGGCGCGGAGTATGTTATGACACTTACGAATGGGACGTATGATAAAATATCTTGACTTGAAACGTGTTACTGCACAGCATGAATATGAAATAAAGAATGCTTTGGCAGAAGTTGTTGACAGCGGTTGGTATCTGCTCGGAGAAGCCACATCGCGGTTTGAAAACGAATATGCTGAATACATCGGCGTAAGTAACTGCATAGGATGCGCCAACGGACTTGACGCCCTTACTCTCATCTTCCGTGCATACATTGAAATGGGACAGATGAGCGAGGGCGACGAAGTGATAGTGCCTGCCAACACATATATTGCCTCTATACTTGCCGTAACTGCAAACAAGTTGAAGCCCATACTCGTAGAACCCGACCTGAATACGCTCGAAATAGATGACACACTGATAGAGCAAGCCGTAACTGCAAAGACGCGGGCAGTAATGATTGTGCACCTTTACGGACGTTGTGCATACACCGAACGCATAGCCGACATCTGCCGCAAGCATAATCTGAAACTCATCGAAGACAATGCGCAAGCTCACGGATGCACCTTCGGCAGCAGGCGGACAGGCTCTTTGGCTGATGCGGCAGGGCACAGTTTCTATCCCGGAAAAAATCTCGGAGCATTGGGAGATGGCGGTGCTGTGACGACAGACGACAACGAACTGGCATGCACCGTACGCACTCTTGCCAATTATGGAAGTTCAAGAAAATACGTGTTTCCATACAAAGGAGTCAACAGCAGATTAGATGAAATACAAGCTGCGGTGTTGTCTGTAAAACTGAAATACATAGACGAGGATAACGACCGCAGAAAAACGATAGCCCGACAATACATCCGAGAAATTCGCAACAGCCATATACGCATCACGGAAGACAAACCCGGACAAGACAACGTATATCATATATTCCCCTTGTTCTGCAACCGCAGAGACCAATTGCAGCAATATCTTGCCGACAACGGCATACAGACCATAATACATTATCCTATTCCTCCGCACAAGCAGGAATGCTATAAAGAATTAAACGATATTCATCTGCCTGTCACAGAGAGAATACACGATGAGGAACTGAGCATTCCTCTGAATCAGACTCTGACGGAAAACGAGATAGGCATTATTATAGAAACCATCAATAATTTTGAAGTATAAGCACATTGCCGGCGTATTCTTTCAGACATAGAAAAATATGTATAGAAACATCTAACGCATTTCATTGATTATAAGAAATTTAAAAATGGCATCCTGAAAACTGTTGTTTTGCATTACGAAACAATAGCTTTAAGGATGCGAAAGGATAGTTTTCGTAGTGCAAAAGTTATCTTTTGGGAATATGGTTTCCAAACTTATGATATCCAATTACTTATATATTTCATTTCATCATGCGCGGGATAATACTGTTTATTTGACCGAAAATCATAAATAAAACGTATTTGTCTCGCAAAATTAGACTATATTTGCATCCTAAATATGTAAATGACAATGGAAATATCTGAACTATACAGCATCTTCGAAAAGCATCCGCAAGTGACTACCGACAGTCGCGACTGTCCGCAAGGGTCTATATTCTTTGCGCTCAAAGGTGCATCATTCGACGGAAATGCTTATGCTGCCGCTGCTTTGGAAAAGGGATGTGCCTATGCCGTAGTTGACGAAAGAGAATATGCAAAGACTGACGACAAGAGGTATATACTTGTGGAGGACTGTCTCGAAACGTTGCAAAGGCTCGCTCATCATCATAGAAAAAAGCTGGGAACGAAGATAATCGGGGTGACTGGGACGAACGGAAAAACGACCACGAAAGAGCTTATCTCGGCTGTGCTTTCAGAGAAATATAATGTTTTATACACGCTTGGCAACCTGAACAATCATATCGGTGTGCCGAAAACATTGCTTCGGTTGACTGCCGGGCACGATATAGCCGTAGTGGAAATGGGGGCTAATCATCCCGGCGAGATAAAGGCTTTGGCTGAAATAGTTGAGCCGGATTATGGCATAATAACGAATGTGGGAAAGGCTCATCTCGAAGGTTTCGGTTCGTTCGAGGGCGTGGTGAAAACGAAAGGAGAGCTTTACGATTATATCAGGATCAGGCAGAACGGCATCGTATTCATACACAACGAGAATGAGCATCTGATGAGAATATCGCACGACTTGAAGCTTGTAAGATATGGTTGCGAAGATAATGACAATCTGTGTGTGAATGGAAAGGTTGTAAGTTGCGCGCCTCTTCTCAAATTCAAGTGGAGACATGCCGCAGGCGAATGGCACGAGGTGCAGACAAGG
>CALGRN010000124.1 GCA_937880835.1 uncultured Prevotella sp.
ACTCGTCGGAGCAGCAAATCCTATTCTATACGGACGAAATTTCCAATCCCTTTTCATCGACGAGGCAGCGCAGGCTTTGGAAGCGGCATGTTGGATTCCGATCTCCAAGTCGCACCGAGTGATTTTTGCGGGCGACCATAAGCAGTTGCCGCCTACAATCAAATGTTTTGAGGCTGAAAAAGCCGGACTTTCTCACACTTTGATGGAGAAATTGGCTGAAACAAAGCCGACGTCGGTTTCGCTTTTGAACGTGCAGTACCGTATGCATGAGAGCATTATGAAGTTCTCATCTGACTGGTTTTACGACGGTAAGTTGAAAGCAGCCGACGAGGTCAAGTGTCGTGGCGTATTGGATTTTGACAATCCGTTGGAGTGGATCAACACGGAGGAATTGTCGTTTGAGGAGGAGTATGTCTCTCAGTCGGCAGGACGTGTCAACAAGATGGAGGGCGAGCTTACCATCGCATTGCTGACTCAGTTTATAGAGAAAATCGGACCGGACAGAGTCAAAGAGGAACGAATTGATTTTGGAATCATCTCGCCATATAAGAATCAGGTTTATTACCTCCGCCACCTTATAAAAGAGTCGAAATTCTTAAAACCGTTCAGGAAATTCATCACGGTCAATTCCGTCGACGGGTTCCAGGGCCAGGAGCGCGACGTCGTGATTAT
Organism: uncultured Prevotella sp.; assembly: GCA_937880835.1. Classification (GTDB taxonomy): domain Bacteria; phylum Bacteroidota; class Bacteroidia; order Bacteroidales; family Bacteroidaceae; genus Prevotella. The sequence continues at coordinate 673 of CALGRN010000124.1, forward strand.
CAGCCTTGTACGCTCAAACGAGAATGGAGAGATCGGATTCTTGAAAGAGTTGCGACGCATGAATGTGGCGATGACGCGAGCAAGAATGAAACTCATGATAATTGGTAATGCAGCAACATTGTCCCACCACGCCTTTTATAGAAAATTGTGGGAATGGGTGAAGGAGACTAAAAAAATGGAATGCTAGTTGGGCATTCCAATTTTTTATTATCTTTGCAATATGTTAATATGTTTGTTTCAGCTTCAACCTTTTCCGTAAATGATAGATAAGATAACGGTAGATAAGATACTTGATGCCGCCAATATCGTGGATGTAGTGTCGGAGTTTGTTTCTTTGCGCAAATCCGGAGCTAATTACAAGGGACTTTGCCCGTTTCATGACGAACGGACACCGTCTTTCTATGTGTCTCCTGCACGCGGAATATGCAAGTGTTTCTCTTGCGGAAAAGGCGGTTCACCGGTCGGTTTCATCATGGAGCACGAGCAAATGACATATCCCGAAGCGTTGAAATGGCTCGCGCGAAAATACAATATAGAGGTAAAAGAACGCGAACTTTCAGACGATGAGAAGCGCGAACAGAACGACCGAGAGAGCATGTTCATTGTCAACGAATGGGCATCAGGGTATTTCGAGGACATTCTTCAAAACGATGTTGACGGGCTTGCGATAGGAAAACAGTATCTTAGAAGTCGCGGATTCCGTGACGATATAATAAAAAAATTCCGTCTCGGATATTCACTTTCGAAGCGCGATTCAATGTCTCTTGCAGCATTGCGCAACGGATATAAGGAAGAGTTTCTCGTGAAAACAGGCTTGTCTTACAAGCGTGACAGCGGCGAACTGGTTGACAGATACGCAGGACGTGTAATATTTCCGTGGATAGGATTGAATGGAAAAGTTGTGGCATTCGGCGGTCGTGTGCTCGACACGAGAACAAAAGGAGTGAACCAGAAATATGTAAACTCGCCCGATTCCGACATCTATCACAAAGATCATGAACTGTATGGGATTTATCAGGCAAAGCGTTCCATAGCCAAAGAAGACTGCGTATATATGGTGGAAGGCTACATGGATGTCATAGCAATGCACCAAAGCGGTATCGAAAACGTTGTTGCCAACTCGGGAACGGCATTAAGCATACATCAGATACGAACACTTCACCGATTTACTCCTAATATAGTTCTGCTCTATGACAGCGACACCGCCGGCATACATGCAGCACTGAGAGGAACAGATATGCTTCTTGCAGAAGGCATGAACGTAAAGGTTCTGATGCTGCCGGAAGACGAAGACCCCGACAGTTTCTCACGTAAGCACACGGCAGAGGATTTCAGACAATACATAGAAGAACATAAGACCGACTTCATTGTGTTTAAAACCAAGTTGCTACTCGACGGAGAAACCGACCCTATAAAGCGCAGCGAGGCTATCAGCGGAATAGTAAGGAGCATCTCGGTCATACGCGATCAGATAGTGAGAGACACTTATATAAAAGAATGTTCGCACAGAATGAACATATCAGAGCAGACTCTCATCGACACGATGAACCGCTTCATATACAGCGACAGAGAAAAAGAAAGAAAGGAACAAAAGCGCGAAAGCAATGCCACACCGCTGCAACCGATAAGCAAGGCTACGCCTGTGGAGCACTCGGAAGAGATAGAAAAGATGCTCATAGAGGTGGTAATACGTCATGGAAACGAAATAATGTTGAGGAATGTTGAGCTTGAAGACGACAGGATTGCAGACGTTTCTGTGGCTGATTTTGTTTACATGAACATGCAGGAGGACGGACTTAGCTTTGCAAACGAGCTTTACAACCGCATTCTCGGGGATGCTTTTGAACATCCCGACGACGAGAATTTCGTGGCAGAAGACTATTTCCTTCATCATGAAGACATTGAGATAAGCAGCCTTGCGGCATCAATGAGCCTTGACGAAGTGCTGCTGTCAAAGAGTCTGCAAATGGAAACCGACGAAGATAAGCTTAAAAACAAGGTGCTGCATCTACTGCTTGATTTCAGGTTAAACTATGCAGAGACACGTCTTGAAGAACTGAAACGCCAACTTTCTCTTGCAAACGGAGACATGGAAAAGACAATGGAAATAATGAAAGAGATACAGACCATGCAGGCTTTCAGAAACAAAATAGCTAAGGAAATAGGCAGCAACATCATCGCATAATGCTTGTATCGGGTTGCCGTTCATCTCGCATGACGCTTCAATATGCGGCGAAACATACTTTATCGGAGTAAATATTCCGAACACATGACATTCAATAAAGAGATATGATATACATAAACTGGCTTGTGTTGGCAGTCTATATAGTTGTCATTATAATAACAATGATAACGGTTCTTATGGACAACAAGCAGCCCGCAAAGACTATGGCGTGGATGCTTGTGCTTACTTTCATGCCCGTGTTCGGAATTGTTCTGTATTTCTTTTTCGGGCAAAACACGCGCAAAGAGAGAATCACCAACCAGAAAAGTCTTGACCAGTTGACACGGCGTTCGATGCTCGAATTCGTGGAACAGAAGAATCTTAAACTGCCCGAAAAGCACAAGACGACAATCGCTTTGTTTGCTTCGCAGAACCGTGCACTGCCCTTCAAGGACAACGAAGTGGACATTTACACCGACGGAAGCAGCTTCTTCATGGCATTGCTGCATGAAATAGGTAAAGCAAAACATCACATACATCTCGACATTTACATATTTGAGGACGACTCGTTGGGCTGTCTCATAGCCGATGCACTTATAGACAAAGCCCGCCAGGGAGTGGAAGTAAGAATCATATACGATGATGTGGGCAACTGGAAAGTAAAGAACTCGTTTTATGAGCGCATGCGAGACGGCGGAATAGAAGTACATGCCTTCATGCCGGTTAAGTTTCCTGCATTCACCAGTAAAATGAATTACAGAAATCATCAGAAGATATGTGTGATAGACGGAAGAACGGGTTTCATAGGCGGAATGAACATTGCCGAACGCTATGTCAAAGGCAGCAAATACGGCAGATGGCGCGATACGCATCTTAAAATAACAGGTGGAGCGGTTTACGGATTGCAGAAAGCATTCCTCATAGATTGGTATTTTGTTGACAGGACACTTATAACCGACAACAAATATTATCCCGAAATAAACATATCTGCAAACGATTGTATTGCCCAGATAGTGACAAGCAGCCCCATTTCGGAATGGCCCGACATAATGCAGGGATATGTAAGGATTATCCTCGAAGCCAAAAACTACGTTTATATGGAGTCTCCTTACTTCTTGCCTACCGAACCGATACTGTTCGCAATGCGCACTGCTGCACTGTCAGGGGTTGATGTTCGCATAATCCTTCCCATGCATACAGACTCCAAGATAGTAGAATGGGCTTCGCGTTCGTATATGTCGGAAGCTGCCGAAGCAGGCGTAAGCATATATATGTATAGTGAAGGTTTCCTGCATTCCAAGTTGCTTGTGGCTGACGATACGCTCTGTTCGTGCGGCAGCACCAACGTTGATTTCCGCAGTTTTGAAAACAATTTCGAGTCAAACGCATTCTTCTACGATGCGGACATGGCTTTAAGAATGAAGCATATTTTTAACGAAGACATTAGGAAATCTGTCACACTGGCATCTTTCATGAAAAAAAACAGGCGTCCGTTCCTGCAACGTCTGTGGGAGTCTTCAATACGTTTGCTGTCGCCTTTGCTTTAACCCGACTTGTATTTATATGCCGGAAATAATTGTATTGCATTGTATCAGAACACATTATGCAACACAGCAACACACGCGGTTGACAACTCTTGTCCTCCGTTTTGTATTACACTGAAAGACACGACATTACAAACAGCTTTCCAAAAGCTATTGTTTTGCGATGCAAAAGGATAACTTTCGGCGTAATGGACATTTGGTAGGCTGAAAAGCTCCAAATGTCCATTACGCCTTTTTTGATATAATAATGGCAGAACATACAATTAAAGACTTTATGAAACAATGCACTGAGGTTTCAATTTTGCTGATAATGACATTGCTAAACAGCAAAAGGAATAACCGGTTGAAAACGTTTTGAAATTCGAGACGTTAAAAACGGTTTTTCAAAAGTTATCCTTTCAGCGTGCAAAACAATAGCTTTTACAACGCAAAAGGATAACTTTTGGAACGCGATTTATAACACGTTGATATACAGAGACATACATTTACATTTATAAAACAAATGCGCGTCATCCCTTGCTTATGCTCGGAATGACGCGCTAACACAATCATCAAAAAAATATCTTCATGTCATTTTGTTTACTTTTATGCTTGAATAGTCATGCTGCTAATATCATGTTAAGGAACAAATTGTTGCGTTCTGACATTACATACCGCCCTTGTCTTATCACAGACAAATCTCTCCGCTGCCGAAACAGCAATGGTGCTGCTCATCATATATTACGCAGAACTGTCCCGGCGCAACACCGTGTATCATATCTTCCGAATGTATTATGTATTCATTGCCGTTGCTTTCAACCTTCGCGCGATGAAATTCGGGAGTGTGACGTATCTTGAATGTGACGTCTTGCATGTTCGTTTTTTCTGTCAGGAAGTTGAAATCGTGTATCTTGAACTCGCGCTTATAAGCCGTCTCGGGGTCGTAACCTTTGCTTACATACAGCACGTTTGCCTCCAAATCTTTCTTCACCGCATACCAAGGACCGCCGCCGAAACCAAGCCCGTGACGTTGTCCTATCGTGTGAAACCAAAGCCCCTTGTGCGTTCCTATCTTCTTTCCGGTTTCAAGTTCGAGCACATCGCCGGGATTTTCTCCGAGATAACGGCGCAGATAATCGTTGTAGTTGATCTTTCCCAGAAAGCATATCCCCTGCGAATCCTTGCGTTTTGCGTTTATAAGATGCTCGCGTTCGGCAATCGCACGGACCTCTTCTTTCATGTATCCGCCTATCGGAAACAATGCTTTACGAAGCTGACGGTCGTATATCTGTGCAAGAAAGTCGGTCTGATCTTTCACCGGGTCGGGACTCGTTGTAAGCCATTTCTTGCCGTTTATTATTTCTGTCCGGGCGTAATGTCCTGTCGCAATGAGGTCATAAGCATGCCCGGCTTTCTCTTCGAATGCTCCGAACTTTATCAGCCTGTTGCACATCACGTCGGGATTGGGAGTGAAACCGGCACGCACTTTATCCATAGTGTATTTGGTAACCTGCTTCCAATATTCCTCATGACAATCTATTACGTTGAGCCGGCAACCGTATTTCGTGGCAACAAAGTTTGCCATTTCCAAGTCTTCTTCCGACGAACAGTCCCACTCTTCTTCCTCTTCCGGACCTATCTTTATATAGAAACAGTCGGGATGAATGCCCATTCGGGCAAACTCGTAAACAACAACCGAACTGTCAACACCACCCGACAGCAACACGGCAATTCTCTTATTCTCTATCTCTTTAATGTTCATGGTGCAAAGTTACGAAAAATATTCTTCGCAAGAAACAATGGGTATGTTTTTCAATGGCGTGCATATATTACGGAAAAAGGACACAAGATGATTTTAAATACATCTTGTGTCCTTTTATAATATATTTCAGATAATGTTCATCCGGCAATAAAAATGCCGCGAGAACATGTTGTTATATTCCTGAAATTACTTAACCATTACCTTAACGATAGAACCGTCAGACATCTTAACGATGTTGATACCGCTCTGAGGAGCGTTGATAAGACGACCGTCAACAGTGTAACGTGCAACCTCTGTGATGTTCTTTACAGATGCGTCAACATTCTCTACACCGTCTGTTCCACCTGTAACATGAGCTTTGGCTGCATTAACAACTTTGCCTTTTGAATCCAATACGAAAGCTGCAACAAACAGTTTGTCCATCTTCAATGCTTTCAACAGTGTTTCTTTTGCAGGCAAATTCAATGTAAATTGGCTTTCTGCTATTGTTCCGGCTACGAGATCATTGAGAGTTGCAGTATTTGCCATATTCTTGAATGAGCTTGCAATGGCAACGTCATCGAATACATAAGTGATCTGACTCTGACCAAGTTCGCCGCCTTTTCCGAATTTAGCGAGATCGTCAGGAAGTTGACTTGCAGAATACTGAGTGTAATAGTTGCTTTGCTTCCAAGTAGAAGTTGTACCTGTAACACCATTTGCAGTAAGAACGAAAACAATAGAATGCTTACCTGAAACAAGCGGATCGATCTTTGCAGTAGCATTTACTGACTTGTTATCTTCGCTGAGCTTACCTTCAAGTTCAATACCGATAGCAGGCAATGTCATTTCTTTTGCAAAGTCATCCAATATGTCATCCTTGCTTCCATAATAAGGATCGACCTGTGCACCACGATTAATCATACACATAGGAGCACCCTGCCAAGCAATTCTTTCATAGTTTGCAGGTGCCAGATACATAGGATCGCTGCTGTTGTACTGATGAATTCCTACACCGACGAAAGCATCACCGTACTTCTTGCTGAGCTTTTCCATACCGACAAGTCCACGCGGACACCATCCGCAACCTGTACCTGTGAACTCTTCAACAAGCACACCGCGCTTGAATTCTTTTGCCAAAATAACTGCTGATATCTTGCATTCTTTATTGCAGACCAGGTAGAAATGAAAAAACGTATGGAAACTGGCTATAATGAAATGGTTGAAGACGGATATTTCAATGCTGAAAAATTATCTTATCATATGGGTGAAAAATCTCAAGGTTTAAAAACAGCACTTGATTCAATAGATACTGTATGGGACTTGATTACCCTTATTGTAAATACTGCTTACTTGTATAAATCAGAATTTCCTCCTTCAAAAGAAAATGCGTGTGTGACTATAGCTGCAGTAGTTATAGACTTATTATTTGGTGTCTTTGATGCAGCCATGGCTGTAGATATCTTTGGCATTGAAAATCTTTCTCCAGAAAAAATCCAAAGAGAAATAACAATTGTAAATTTCATTAAAATAACAACCAAAACCGTCTTTATGTATATTAAAATGGCAGCATTAAAATCATACAAAGTCGGTAATATCAGTTATATGCAGTTAGATCCAAACGAAATTAACGCTTTCTCTTCGCAATTAAAAGCTGACTTCGTTAATGTTTCGGCTGAAACTCACAATGTTCCTATAAAACCAAATATTCCCGCCAAAAACCTTGGTTTGCCATTGATTCCAGATGATAAAATAAAAGCACCGTTGGTAATCTTAGAAAGTTCTCTAAAAGAAGTGGAAGGTGCTGTGAATGCAGAGTTATTTAGCATATTAGAGGAAGCTTCAGGTAAAGTTCCTGCTTTTGCATTAAAATCTGAAGAAGGTTCGGTTGTATTAGATTCGAATGCTCCCTCTAAGTTCAAAACAAATATACTGACCAAGAATGCTGAACTTGAAGTT
>CALGRN010000125.1 GCA_937880835.1 uncultured Prevotella sp.
CTGTACTTGCTTCTGTTGCTTCGTCGCCAATGGCTATTGCCGGTCTCGTATTCTTTGTTGCTGGTCTCGGCTTCAAGATTTCCCTTGTGCCATTCCATTTCTGGACAGCTGACACATATCAGGGTGCTCCTACTACGGTCACAGGCTATCTAAGTGTAATCTCAAAAGGTGCAGCTGCATTCACACTTATGTACATTCTTATGAATGTCTTCGGACGTTTGGTAGAATATTGGCAATATCTTCTTTATATTGTCATAGTGCTAAGTATAACAATAGCCAATCTTTTTGCGATACGCCAGAGCGAGTTGAAGCGTTTCATGGCTTTCAGTTCTATTTCTCAGGCAGGCTATATAATGCTTGCTGTTGTAGGAAATAACGAGATGGGAGTAGCTGCACTAAGCTATTATGTACTTGTTTATGTAGTGGCAAACATGGCAGTATTCTCTGTTATAAGTATTGTTGAACAGAAGAACGGCGGTGTTACGGATATGGATGCCTATAACGGTTTGTATAAGACAAATCCAAAGTTGTCTTTCCTTATGACTCTCGCTTTGTTCTCGCTTGGAGGAATTCCTCCGTTTGCAGGAATGTTCAGTAAATTCTTTGTCTTTATGGCAGCAGCAGAGAAATGGTCTCCACTTGCATACGCAGTTGTTTTCATAGCATTGATAAATACAGTGATAAGTCTTTACTACTATCTGTTGATTGTGAAAGCAATGTATATAAAAGACAACGACAATCCTCTCCCTGCGTTCAAGAGCGATTTCAATACAAAACTTGCTCTTGCCGTATGCACGGTAGGAATAGTGTTGTTCGGAGTGTGCAGCCTTTTCTATGATTGGATCGCTGCCGCTATGTGATAGCGCAAGTTTAATGTAATTATATTTTTAAAGGCTGATTTCTTTTATGGAAATCAGCCTTTTTTATAAATTAACGTTAGTTCTACGAATTATAATTATCCGATAATTAGTTGAATATCGCTTCTTGTTTTATTGCTCTGTTTGTCTTGCTGAACAGTTTTTTTATTAATTAACCTGAGTTCGATTAATTCAATCCGAAAGATTTAATTATAATCTCACGTAGGGACAGACCTCCGTGTCTGTCCGACTCCAATAAACTTACACACGCAATATTGTTGTGAATGCATACAGTCACGTGGCAATCCGGACACGCACAGGGCGTGTCCCTATATTCGCAGATATGAATATATGATGCGTCAGATATCATTGGCTTGCAGATGAACGGTATCAAATCTCACTGCCCGCATGTGTGCAGATGCATTCTCCTTATACTTTTAATATGGACAGACTAAGGATTTGAATTGTCGTTGCAGAGGAACGACTGTCGTCTCATTACAGTGAAACAATTGTCTCACTATAATGAAACGTTTGTCTCACAACAGTGAGAAAAATGTCTCACTATAATGAAACTATTATGGGTGCACTATATCTATGATTGCATATATACTATATTAATGATTATAAGTACACTGTATCGATTACAGGGTGTGTTCTGCGAACACGACGAATACAAAACGAGGCGCACCTTTCAGGGCACGCCTCGTTTTGTTATCTAATCATCCGTATATCATTCTGTCTGCCAACAGCAGAAGATAAAAATATTTCTGTGTATCAACGCATCATCACTTTCAGCACCTGACCGTCAGAAACCTTTATTACATAAACTCCTTCCGGAAGATGACATTGTATAGTATTCTTACCTCTTGAACTGAAAACACAAATTCCGTTGGCAGAATATACATTGATAGAACGTCCGTCTATACCGTCAACAGTTAACATACCTTCATCCGCTTTCACGCTCAACGGCTTGTTCTCCGTACCGTTTACAGATGTAACTACAACCGATGCAGGCTCAGAAGGCATAGATTCGCCTATGTCGTAAACAGCCGTAACATGGTATTTATATGTGCTTCCGAACACCGGATTGCTATCCGTGAATGATGTTGTTTCAACAGGTGAAGGAGTCATAAGCACGCTGTCGCGGTAAATATTATAACCTTTCAGCGTCATTTCCTCTTTCTCCGCGCCCTTGCTTGTGAATGTGAAATCATCCAAAAGCAAAGCAAACTTCTTATAAGATACGCAACGTATTGCAAACCATTTTGCTCCTTCCGGAAGGTCGGCTTTAAACTCTTTCCAACCGGTATAATTGTCAACATCATGCGTTTGTCCCAACTTCTTGAAGTCTTCTATCTCCGTAGAAGTTGTAGAATAAAGTATCTCGAAGTTCTCCGGAATAAATTCTCCTCCCATTCCTGCTTTCGCATAGAAAGAAATGGTCTGTGCCTTGCCTGACAATTCGGGCGATATGAGCCAATCGTCATTGGCAATTTCCGTTGTTCCACCGTCAGGAGAAGCACACTTGAATGCTGCAAGCATCTGGCTTCCCGTGTGAGCATCCCATGATGTAAACGGTATTCCTGCCGATTCGGAATTAAACACTTGGAATGCCATTGGTTCACCTGCATTAGGATAATTCAACGGACCGGCAGACGCATTAAGAGTTATACGAATGGTCTTCTTGCCGTCTTTGTCATATACTTTCCAATCTCCATATCCGTTTATGGCAAACTCTTCGTAGCTCTCGAAGCTATCAGTTGTACGTGCTTCCGGTATGTCGTTAAGGTCGGGAGCATTCCAATTGAGTTCTACTCCTTTGCTCAAACTCTCTGCACGCACATTGTCCGGTGTAGGATAATTAGGCAACTGAACTTCTGTTTCCACTACTTTGCTTATGTTGTTGCTCAAATCTTCATCGCCATCAAACTTTATAACTGCCTTATATTTGGTATTCTGCGGATCAAAAACAGTAGGTATATTAGCGAGCCGGAAAGAAGCAATACCATCGATGCCGACAGTCTGTCCGTCGAATGTTTCAATCAGGTTGTCATTCTTATAAAGCAAGATTTTATAATCATTGGCATTAACAGACAGTGAACCCCAGTTGCGCATCTTCATCGTAAGTTTGTGTTCTTTGCCCGTATAAACCTTTTCAGAAACTTCAATACTGTTTACTCCCAAGTCATACTGTCGCATATCTGAAACAGCGAAGTTGTCAATCGCAGTCACATCAGTATTGGATGCAGATGCCACCGCATCAAATCCTATTCTTATATACTTGGTGTTCTTCCAGTTGCTAAGGTCAATAGTGTAACGCTGCCAACCAACAGCTTTTTCGTTCATGTATATGGTTTTCAGTGCTTCATAATCTTTCGAGTCTGCTGATATTCCAACGTTTATGAAGTCAGACTTACCCGTCATATATACCCAGAATGATACCTGAGGTTTGTTTAGTTTGGATATATCAACCTTAGGACTTTGTATTATGCTTGACACATCTTTCTTTGTAGCATCAAACATTACAACTCCATTGTCATTATCTTGCGTTCCGCAGAATACTGCCGAACCGTCACAAGGAGTCCAACGTGCTTCTCCTATTTCGCCTTTTGTCGCATCCGTAATCCAAGGACCGCTCTTCATCGTCACATCAGAGAATGATTCGTACATCGGAGCTATAATAGCCGGACCTGCAATGGCAACGACAGTCTGCCATACGTTTCTTCCTGAACCGACTTCGTTCTCTGCATATACGCTGTAACCTTGATAAATCTGCTTGTCGGAAACGTTAATTTTGTCTGTATAAGAGGTAGCCTTTGTTTGCTTATTTTCTCCGCCTACACCGACAGATATTATATAAGTAAGCTTCGCAGGATCTATATAACCACCATTCTGACCAACAGAAGGAGCATCCCATGTTACATTTATCGTACCCATAGCGTTGACGTCTTCCACTGCTTTAAGATTCAATACAGCACCCGGAACGTCTATACCTATATATACTTTCTTCTCACTGTGATTTCCTATTTGAGAATTAAGAACTGCATATACCTTATATGTGTGGAAACCGTTAGACAAACCGTTATCATCTTTTACGGTAACTTCCTGACCGGGATTGATATTTGTAAGACGGCTTATTTCTTTTCCGTCTCTTTCTATGACACAAGCATCTATGCTTTCCAATGCAGCTCCCTTGATACTCAATGTAGGTGCATTGAACTTGATTTCTGCCGAAAGAGCACCCTTATCTCCTGCCTTGACAGTAAGATTTTCAGGCATTGCAGGCGCTTTCGCCTCAACTTCTGTGACAGAGAAGTTATCTACATACAATGTGCTGCAATCGAAATCGCTGCATGCTTTTATTGCGAAATAGTAGATTCCATCACTCTCCGGACGGAAAGAACCGCTCAGTTTGTGCACACGAGGTTCGTAAGTGATGTCGGTAGGTGCTATAACTTCAATGTTCAATTCGTCTTTAACAGGTTTCTTTCCTACATATACTGCAACGCGTTCATCAGGATATGTGTTTGATGCAGTTACATTTATATTATATACATTGCCTGCTTTGAGTTTCAGACCGGGTGTAACAGCATAATCATCTCCCGGATTTTTATCATTGTACTCGTATGCCAACATACCGTTATACGGTCTCCATGTGGAATTATCTTCATTAGCATCAAGAATTGTCCAAAGCTCCAATGCATCATCATTATCAAAATTATTGCTGTATGGAGGAGTAAGCTCTGAACCTACTGTTATAGAGTTTGAAACGGTTGCGCTACTCTTCACACCATTATATGAAGCCTGAACTTCATACGTGTATTTTGCATTTTCATTATCTTTTATTTTATCCGCGAAAGTAGTATCTGAACCAACGTATATCTCTTTCTTGTCTGATTTTGACAAACGGTTGACAACATAGTTCACTTTAAGATTATCTATATATCCGCCATGTTCTCCTTTCGTAACTTTGTTCCATTCCAATACTACTGTCATAGCTCCACCTTGAACTCCTGCAACAGTAGCATTCAATGATGCAGGTGCTACCGGAACATCATCACCTATCCAACTTTTCAACGTTGTTGGAGAACTCTCTTTGCCGTCAACAGAAACGTTCACTATGAATGTATGCATTCCTGCTGTCGGAACGGTGATGTTTTTCTCAACTTTTTCTCCCGGTGTTCCGTCTCCTTCTACTGTAACTGCGTTATCGCACATTATTTTATAATGTACATTGCCGGTTAAGTTTTCACCTTTCAAATTCTTCTTTGGAAGTATGAATTTTATCTGTCCGTCGAGACTGTTTCCTAAGAAAGAAATATTCAAACTGTCTGCCTTTTCCGGAAGATTAGGAACTTCAACATCCTGCAATGTGGTAAGACCTGTTATCTGATCATCATTATAAGTTCCTTCAAAACCCATGTCGGCAACCTGCACCGAGTTAGCTGTTGCAGGATCTACTTCATAAACGCTCCAACTTAAATAATCACCATGAACAGTTGTCCAATACATCAATCCCGTTTCCATATTGAAACAAGCAGACTGATAGAACGGGGTAATCTTATCCACACCGGTATTACCTATAAGACTTGCAGCACCCGTTGCTTTGTCTATTGAGTAAAGTTTTCCGCTTACGCTTATTGTATAAATCTGCCCGGCACTGTTACAAGCGATACTTACCATGCGTTCGGGCAGAGTTGATATTATATTTGAAGAGTAGTAACCTTCCGCCGGAGTGTCATATACAATATATCCGAACTGATTTATACTTTTATACTCTGCATCCCAGAACACACCGTAAACATTCTTTGAAACCGGGTCATAAGCGAGGTCGGAAGCTAAACATCCGAAGCTTATACCATGATAAACCTTATTAGGTTTCCATGTAGGCACATCGTAAAGCGTAAGCACAGACGGGAATGTTATATATCTTCCATCTGCCGATTCTGTAAAGTTTATTCCGTAATACGTTCCGTTTCCATACGTTCCTCCACCATAAACGCGGATGCCGTCTTTCACTGATTTAAATGAATTTGCATCAGAAGCTTTGAAACTAAACATACCGGGTTCTCCGTTGAAATAATCTCCATAAGAATCGAGAATACATCCATAAAGAGTTGTTTTGTCCGCAGTTTCCGTTCTTTGGACAGGAGATTTGACCTGTGTGGGGGATGGTTTGTTTGCCCGCCGTTGCCCTCGTTCCCTCTGCATCTCCTTAAACGTAGGATTCTGCGCATAAAAAGGAATTGCCAAAAACAATATCAGCAACATAATAGTAGATTGTTTTAATCTAATCATAATAATTTAAATGTTAATAATAATGTTTATGTTATAAATAAAAATCTTCAATTTGTTTCGTATATAATAAGAATAGTTTATTTGCTTCTATTAGAATAAATCTTCAAAATAAAGCGTGCAAATATAAATAAAAATAGAATAAATAAAGAACAGAAGATAGAAAAATATTGTTAAACATCCGAAAGTTTGCATTTATATAACATTTTAAAATACTCGTGAATGAACGATTTTGCAAAAATATACGTACATTTGCAATCGACAAACAAACATATATTTATAATATCAAACGAATAAGATTATGAGAGGAAATTTCAAATTTCACAATCCTACAAAATTGTATTTCGGTGACGATTCTATGAATTTTCTTGGCGAGGAATTAAGAAACTACGGACCGAAAGTGATGCTTTCTTATGGAGGCGGTTCGATAAAGCGAAACGGAATATATGATACCGTCATGGAAATTCTGCGTAAAGAAGGTAAAACTGTTATAGAGGATGCGGGCGTAATGCCTAATCCTACGGTGGAGAAACTATATGAAGGAGCGAGACTGGCACGCGAGAACAATGTCGATTTGATACTTGCGGTAGGCGGTGGTTCTACTATCGACTATGCAAAAGGTGTAAGTGCATCGGCATGGTGCGAAGAAGATGCTTGGGAAAAATACTATAAGAGAATGGAAGATCCTACATGCAAGCTCATACCGATAGGCTCTGTGCTCACTATGGCAGGCACTGGTTCGGAGATGAACGGTGGAAGTGTGATAACAAATAATAAGGAAGGACTGAAAATCGGAAAGGTTTTCAATGAAGAGCTGTATCCCAAGTTCACGATACTTAATCCTAAATTCACTTTCACCGTGCCTCAATATCACATGGTAGCGGGCGTGTTCGACATAATGTCGCACATCATGGAACAGTATTTCAGCGGTGATGATGACAACACGAGCGACTACATTGCCGAAGGACTTATGCGGTCGCTGATACATAGTTCGCGTATTGCCGTGAAAAATCCGCAAGACTACGATGCACGTTCAAACATAATGTGGACTTCTACATGGGCTTTGAACACACTCATAGCGCAAGGAAAGGAAGGCGACTGGGAAGTACACATGATTGGTCAAGCCATTGGAGCGCACACCGATGCAACACACGGAATGACGCTTGCAGCAGTGTCGCCGGCATACTATCGTCACGTAATGGAGGGCGGACTGCACAAGTTCGTGCGCTTTGCAGAAAATGTATGGAGCATACGGACGGACGGTAAAACAGACCGACAGATTGCGGAAGAGGGTTTGAAAGCTCTTGAAAGTTGGATGCGCGAGATAGGACTTGTTATGAGAATATCTGAACTCGGAGCAACGGAGGAAATGCTTCCGAAGATTGCCGACAGCACATTCATCCTAACAGGGGGCTATAAGGTGCTAACACGCGAGGAGGTGATAGACATTCTCAGAGAAAGTTTATAAGCAGCAAATAATTACTCGCCGGCTTTTCAAAGAAAGCTTGCGGACTTTAAAACAAGAGCTAATCAGATTTTCAAGGCAATCTGATTAGCTCTTTTCCATTTGCCATTATAATTCATCAATAAGCATACCGATGCTCTGTTTTCTGCGACATTGACAGCCGACTGATAACATTTAACCGCATTGCACTGCCGTTTGTCAATTTTCTTTTATATCTTTGCATCCTCAAAAATTATCATTATGTTGCTTAATATTGTTTTAATAATTGTCGGAATAGCCGTTGTGATATGGGGAGCTGACAGACTTACCGAAGGCGCAGTAGGCATTGCAGAGCGTATGAACATACCTCAGATAGTGATAGGACTGACCATTGTGGCTATGGGAACATCGATGCCGGAGTTTTGCGTGAGTTTAGTTTCGGCTCTTAAAGGCACTCCCGACCTTGCCGTAGGCAACGTTACGGGAAGCAATATCTTCAATTCCATGTTCATCGTGGGATGCGTGGCAGCCGTATCACCTATGCCTATATTGAAATCAACGGTAAGAAAAGACATTCCGTTCGCACTCTTGGCGTCAGCAGTGCTGCTTATGCTGTGTCTCGACAACGGCATATCACGCTTGGATGCAGGCATACTTCTCATTATATTTGCGTTCTTCATGGCTTATACTCTTAACTTGGCTAAGAACGGAAAAGCAGAAGCTGGCAGCGAGAAAAAGAACATAAAACCGCTGAAAGCCGTCATTTTCATACTCTTGGGACTTGTATGCCTGATAGTGGGAAGCAACGTATTCGTAGATGCAGCCACAGAAGTTGCCAAATCGCTTGGTATAAGCGAGGCTGTAATAGGACTGACGATAGTGGCAGGAGGAACATCGCTGCCGGAGCTTGCAACCAGTCTTGTGGCAGCGCGCAAGGGAAACAGCGGAATAGCAATAGGCAACGTGCTTGGTTCAAACGTATTTAACATATTGGCAATTTTGGGAATTACGGGCGTAATATGCCCCATGAACATAAAAGGAATAACAATGGTTGACTTCTCAATGCTCATCATAAGCATGCTGCTTTTGCTCATCTTCTCATTTACCAAATACACAATAGCGCGCTGGGAGGGTATTCTTCTTGCGGCAGGCTACGTGGGATACATTGCGTATCTTATATATTGAGCAATGCAAAATTATCTTTTCATGTCATGATTTTTCCGAATTCGGAAAACAAGAAAACAGCTCTGAAAAAGCAGAAAAAATACTTTTTCGGAGCTGTTTTCTTGTTTACGCATCATAAAAGGATAACTTTTGCAATGCTGTTTCATTGTTTTCGTGTTGCAAAAACACAACTTACGGAATGCAAAAGTTATCCTTTCGCGGTGCAATAACTATTGTTTTGAAAAATGACGGTTATATAACTTCGGCTTAATTCATTGAATATAAACGCTTTATATTTTTCGTTTTTTTGCGCAGGAATATACATCAAGTTTCAAATTTGCTTAAATTACACCCTAATGTAAAATTAATTCTGAATTTCAAACCCTAAAAATCCACACTTGCAGAATGGATTTTTCACAGGATTTGAAATCCAGAATCAGCAACGAAAAAACTATTTATGCTTATTTCGTTATAATCTTTTGTTTTCGCGAAACACTATTCTCCGTAAATCTCTTTCAACTTAGCTTCGAGTTCAGAGCCGCGCAAGTCGCAGGCAATTATAGTGCCCTGCGGGTCGAGAAGCACGTTTGAAGGTATGCTGTTTATGCCGTAAGCCTCTGTCGCTGCACTTTTCCAACCTTTCAAATCAGACATTTGATGCCACTCCATACCAAGATCTTTCACGCCTTTTTTCCAAGCATCTTCCTTGTTGTCGAATGAAACTCCTACAACTTCGTAACCCTTTGACGCATGATAACGCTTGTATGTATCCACAACCGTAGGCATTTCTGCGCGGCAAGGTCCGCACCAGCTCGCCCAGAAATCAACGAGAACATAGTTTCCTTTGCCTGCCCATTGGCTCAACTTCACTATCTTTCCGTCCATGTCACGCATGGTAAGCTCTGTGAATTTCAATCCCGGACGACGCTTTTCCATAGACTTCAACTGTGCTTTTGCTTTATCAAGGAAAGCATGATTGCTGTATGTTGCACCCGATGTAAGCAGCGAATTGAGTTTGTCGTAATCGAAAACATAGTAATAAGAGCCTAAGAAATAAGCGGGAGTAACGTTATCCTTATTGTCATTACAATAGTTATAGATGTCATCCAATTCTTGTTTCTCTATGTCTTCCATCTGCTTTTCTATTGCTTTTTTCTTTGCTGCGGTCTCCGCATTATCGTCATTGGGAAGGTCTCTCCACTGCTCATAAAGAGTCATCACCTTAGATGTGCCGTCTGCAAGTTTTCTTTGGAAATCCGCAAACTTTACATTCTGTTGCGAACCGGATACCGTCAGTTTGTCCATATCAACGTTTACGGGAGTTCCGTCTGCCACTATCGCGAGTCTGTGCAGCTGGTCCGACATTAAAGTAATGAAAGTATTATTCGGTCTGCCGAGCGATATTCTGAACTTTCCGTTTGCAACCTGCGCACTGTCAACATCGCGCATGTTTCCGTTTATGAAGTAATAAACGTTCTTCAAATCACCCGGCACTGTGCCTTCTATAATAAATTCCGATTTCTGCGCCTGTATTGTCGTTGCGACAAACACCAAGACTAAAAGTGAAAATATTTTTCTCATAAAATTCTGTTTTTATATTTGTAATCTTTGCAAATGTAGCTATTTTATCACGAACGGCTATACCTACATGCATTATTTTAATGAATGTTTGCATATATTTTAAACATTATCGAAATCTCACCGAGTGGTTTTATGTATGGCAGAAAGACATTGTTA
>CALGRN010000126.1 GCA_937880835.1 uncultured Prevotella sp.
TATATATGTATAGGTATCGTCCGACTTATGAAATGCATGCGCGTCCTTTGGAGGAATATCCTCATGTGTCGGAACAAGCTGCGGCAATAATGCTTATGATACAGAATAACCTTGATCCGAAAGTAGCACAGCATCCTCATGAACTTATAGTATATGGAGGTAATGGTGCAATCTTCCAGAACTGGGCACAGTATCGTTTGGTTATGAAATATCTTAGTGAGATGACAGATGAACAGACTCTCGTTATGTATTCAGGACATCCGTTAGGGCTTTTTCCTTCACATAAGAATGCACCGAGAGTTGTTGTTACTAACGGAATGGTTATACCTAATTATTCAAAACCTGATGACTGGGAACGTTTCAATGCACTTGGCGTGAGTCAATACGGACAGATGACAGCCGGTTCTTATATGTATATAGGTCCGCAGGGAATTGTGCATGGAACAACAATAACGGTTCTTAATGCAGCACGTAAGAGATTAAAACCGGGTGAGAAAGATATTAGCGGAATGTTGTTCGTATCTTCCGGACTGGGTGGAATGTCCGGTGCACAGCCCAAAGCCGGTAATATTGCAGGAGTAGTAAGCGTTGTTGCGGAAATAAATCCGAAAGCTGCCGAAAAGAGATATGAACAAGGTTGGGTTGATGAATTGCATTATGATTTGGACGAACTCATACCTGCTGTTAAAAAAGCCGTTAGCGATAAACGCACGGTATCTATGGCTTATGTAGGAAATGTTGTTGATTTATGGGAGCGTCTTGCAAAAGATAACATAAAAGTTGATTTGGGTAGTGATCAGACTTCTTTGCATAATCCGTGGGCAGGAGGTTATTATCCGGTAGGAATGTCACTCGAAGAATCCAAGAAAATGATGTCGGAAGCACCTGAACAATTTAAGGAAAAAGTACAGGAATCACTTCGCAGACAAGTTACTGCGATAAATCATCTGACAGAGAATGGTATGTATTTCTTTGATTACGGTAACGCATTTCTGCTGGAATCAAGTCGTGCGGGAGCTGACATAATGCTTTCCGATGGTAAATTCCGCTATCCGTCTTATGTCCAAGATATAATGGGACCGATGTTCTTTGATTATGGTTTCGGACCATTCCGTTGGGTTTGTACTTCTTGCGACCCACATGATTTGGAAGTAACAGATAGATTAGCGACAGAAGTTCTTGAAGAAATACGCAACAATTCTCCCGAAGATATCGTAAATCAAATGGATGATAACATTCATTGGATAAAGGAAGCTGGAAAAAACAAACTTGTTGTCGGTTCGCAAGCACGAATACTTTATGCAGATGCAGAAGGACGTACAAAGATTGCTCTTGCATTTAATGAAGCTGTTCGCAATGGAGAATTGAAAGCTCCGGTAGTGCTTGGACGTGACCATCACGATGTTTCAGGAACGGATTCTCCTTTCCGTGAGACGAGCAATATATATGATGGTTCACAGTTCTGTGCCGATATGGCAGTGCATAACGTTATAGGTGATTCTTTCAGAGGAGCTACATGGGTTTCTATACATAATGGAGGCGGTGTAGGCTGGGGCGAAGTTATAAACGGAGGCTTTGGTATGGTAGTTGACGGAAGTGAAGATTCGGATCGTCATATACGTGAAATGTTATTCTGGGATGTAAATAACGGTATAGCGCGCAGAAGTTGGGCAAGAAACAAAGGTTCAATGGATGCAATAACAAGAGAGATGGAACGCACGCCGGGTTTTAAAGTAACAATGCCTAATCTTGTTGATGACAACGTTATAGATAATGCGTTTTAATATAAAATTATTTTAATACGAATACGATATGATACATAAGATTTCTGCCGAACATTTAAGTATCGACAAAATAGGAGAGATAATTAGAAAAGGATATAAAATTGAACTTAGCGATGATGCGCGTAAACGTATAGTAAGATGTCGTGAGTATCTTGATAATAAAATTGCTGAAACAGACAAACCAATCTATGGTGTTACGACCGGTTTCGGTTCATTGTGCAAGATCTCAATAAGTCAGGAACAGTTATCTGATTTACAAATTAACCTCATG
Source organism: uncultured Prevotella sp. (assembly GCA_937880835.1). Classification (GTDB taxonomy): domain Bacteria; phylum Bacteroidota; class Bacteroidia; order Bacteroidales; family Bacteroidaceae; genus Prevotella. The sequence continues at coordinate 2,056 of CALGRN010000126.1, forward strand.
ATGTCGCATGCCTGCGGTATTGGTGATCGCGTTCCAAATGAAATAGTGAAAATAATGATACTTCTTAAAGTACAGTCTTTGAGCTATGGATATTCCGGTTGTAAATTAGATACGGTTGAACGTCTTATTGAACTGTTCAATAATGACATTTTTCCTGTTGTATATATGCAAGGTTCTGTTGGAGCTTCCGGTGATCTCGTTCCATTGGCTCATCTTTGCTTACCAATAGTAGGATTAGGAGAAGTTGAATATAAAGGCGAGATAATTACAGGTGCTGAGATGTCTGAGAAAATGGGGTGGAAACCTATAAAATTAGCTTCGAAAGAAGGACTTGCATTACTTAATGGTACTCAGAACATGGCAGCATTTGCAACATGGGCATTGATACAAGCCAAGCGTTTGAGCGAGTGGGCAGATCATATTGCTGCAATGTCTCTTGAAGCCTATGACGGACGTATCGATCCTTTTACAATGGCAGTGCATGAAGTACGTCCTCATAAAGGTCAGTTGGATACCGCTAAGAATATGAACAGAATTCTTGAAGGCAGTGAATTGATAAAGCAACCGAAAGTTAATGTTCAAGATCCTTATTCTTTCCGCTGCATACCGCAAGTTCACGGTGCTGTTAAAGATACGATTGCTTATGTAAATTCTGTAATAGATACAGAGGTTAATTCAGCTACGGACAATCCTACCGTATGTCCGGATGAAGATCTTATAATCTCTGCCGGTAACTTTCACGGTGAGCCTATTGCATTGCCGATAGATTTCCTTACCATTGCTATGAGCGAGTTGGCAAACATTTCTGAACGAAGAACTTACAAACTTGTTTCAGGAACAAGAGATTTACCAAGTTTTCTTGTAGCAAATCCGGGTGTTAACAGTGGCTTTATGATACCTCAATATACAGCTGCTGCAATTGTAAGTCAGAGCAAAACGCTTTGCATGCCATCGTCTGCGGACAGTATTCCTACATCACAGGGACAGGAAGATCATGTAAGTATGGGAGCTAACGGAGGAACTAAACTGTATAAGGTTGTCCTCAACACAGAGCGTGTATTGGCTATCGAACTTTTCAATGCTGCACAAGCTTTGGAGTTCCGTCGTCCTTTGAAATCTTCACCGATAGTGGAACATATCTTTGAAAAATACCGCAAAGTGGTTCCTTTTATAGATGAAGACCGTGTGATGTATCCGCATATTGCAAAATCTGTTGATTTCTTGAAAAATGAATCTTTTAATTAAGAATATCTCTCAACTCGCAGGCGTCGATTATAAAGGTCTTAAACGCCTGCAAGGTAAAGAGATGTCAGAACTTAATATCATCAATGACGCTTACCTATATATAGAAAACGGGCGTTTTTCCAAGTTCGGTTCTGTTGACACAATGCCTTTATACGAAGGAGTGGAAGTGGTGGATGCAGAAGGCGGAACAGTTATGCCATCGTTTTGCGACAGTCATACTCATATCGTTTTTGCCGGTAGCAGAGAACACGAATTTATTGATAAGATTAATGGTCTCAGCTATGAAGAGATTGCACGCAGAGGAGGTGGCATTCTTAATTCTGCCGACTTGCTGCATACTTTATCGGAAGAAGATCTTTATCAACAGGCTATGCGTCGTGTACGCGAGATAATATTGAAAGGTACCGGTTGTGTAGAGATAAAAAGCGGATACGGACTTACTACCGAAGACGAATTGAAGATGTTGCGCGTAATACGAAGAATAAAGGACACCGCACCATTGAAAGTCGTTTCCACATTCTTAGGAGCACATGCTGTTGGCAAAGCTTATAAAGGCAGACAAAGCGATTATGTAGATCTCATAATAAACGAAATGATTCCGAAAGTGGGTCATGAGAAGTTGGCTGATTATATAGATGTATTCTGCGATGAAGGATTTTTTACAGTAGAAGAAACTGCAAGAATGCTTGAAGCCGGTGCAAAATATGGAATGATACCAAAAATTCATGGCGACGAATTAGCTTCTTCCGGTGGTGTGAAAGTTGCTGTTGAGCATAATGCTCTATCTGTTGATCATCTTGAAAGTATGTCAGAAGAAAGCATTGATTTGCTTAAAAACAGTGTTACCATGCCGACAGTATTGCCCGGAACATCTTTCTTCCTCAATATGCCTTATGCTCCGGCAAGACAAATGATAGACAATGGATTGGGAGTAGCTACGGCAAGTGACTATAATCCCGGTTCTACTCCTTCGGGAGATATGAAGTTTATCATGTCGTTGGCATGCATAAAGCTACGCTTATTGCCTTCGGAAGCAATAAATGCTGCTACAATAAACACAGCTTATGCAATGGGATTGAGTGAAGAATACGGTTCTATAAAAGAAGGAAAAGTAGCAAACTTCTATATAACGGAAAAAATACCATCGATAGATTTCATTCCCTATTCATATACGACACCTATTATTAAACGCGTATTCCTTTCAGGCAAAGAGTACATTTAAAATATCAACGAAATGATAAAAGATTATATAAAAGAAAACGAAGGAAGAATTTTAGACGAGCTTTTCAGTCTTATTCGAATACCAAGCGTAAGTGCACAGCCCGAGCATCATGATGACATGTTGCGTTGTGCAGACCGTTGGAAAGAGTTGTTGCTTATGTCAGGTGTTGACAAAGCAGAAGTTATGCCAACTACCGGTAATCCGATTGTTTACGGCGAGAAACTCGTTGACCCATCTGCAAAGACAGTTCTCATCTATGGTCACTATGATGTTATGCCGGCAGAACCGTTTGAATTGTGGAAAAGCGAGCCGTTTGAGCCGGAAGTTCGTGATGGACATATATGGGCAAGAGGTGCTGATGATGACAAAGGACAGTCATTCATACAGGCTAAGGCTTTTGAGTATATTGTGAAAAACAATCTGTTGAAACATAACATAAAATTCATTCTTGAAGGTGATGAGGAAATCGGTTCGCCGAGTCTTAGCGCATTCTGCACAGAACATAAGGAACTGTTGAAATGCGATGTCATTCTTGTTTCCGATACAAGTATGCTTGCTGCCGATCTACCTTCGCTTACAACAGGATTGCGCGGACTTGCTTATTGGCAGATAGAGGTAACCGGTCCTAACCATGATTTGCACTCCGGACATTTCGGCGGTGCTGTTGCTAATCCCATAAATGTGCTTTGCAAGCTTATTTCAGATGTCACAAACGAAGATGGCAAAGTAATGTTTCCCGGATTTTATGACGATGTTGAGGATGTGCCCGAAGAAGAACGCAAGATGGTTTCTGCCATTCCTTTCGATGAAGAAAAATATAAGAAATCCCTTGATGTTGAGGAATTATTCGGTGAAAAAGGTTACAGCACGATAGAACGCAACGGTTTCCGTCCTTGTTTTGATGTGTGTGGAATATGGGGCGGTTATACAGGAGAAGGTTCTAAGACTGTAATTCCTTCCAAAGCCTATGCCAAATTGTCATGCCGTCTTGTTCCAAACCAAAACCACGAGAAGATAGGTCAGCTCGTTGTTGATTATTTTAATAAAGTTGCTCCTAAGACAGTTAAAATAAACATACAATCGTTGCACGGTGGAGAAGGATATGTATGTCCGATAGACCTGCCAGCTTACAAAGCTGCTGAACGTGGATTTGAGAAAGCTTTCGGCAAGCGTCCTTTGGCTGTAAGACGTGGTGGCAGTATTCCGATAATATCCACTTTCGAGAAAATTCTTGGTGTTAAGACCGTTTTAATGGGCTTCGGATTAGAATCTAACGGTATTCATTCTCCCAATGAGAATATGCCTTTGGAGCTTATATGGAAAGGAATTGAAGCTATTATCAATTTCCATTTGGAATTTGATAAATAGAAAAATTCCGATTGAAATACATATAAAAAAGGACAAGTATGCAGATTTGTTAAATCGTATTTTGCATATTTGTCCTTTTTCTTTTATTCTTTCTCGCAATATTTAATCAGAGTTCGATTAATTCTATCCAAAAGATTTAATTATAACCGTTAAAAGTTGGAAAGTTAACAGACACAACAATATTGTTGTAAAGACATACAGGCACATGTCAATTCGGACACGCACAGAGCGTATCCCTACATGCAGGATATTATATATATGTCACAATCAGCATGTAGGGACAGACCCGGTGTCTGTCCGATAAATGTAAAACAACACCATCTCGTATAGGTATGGCTATAAAAAACGTTTTGTCATACAAACTGTATTATAACAATACGCAATATTAATCAAATTATAGAAAGAATTATAATTCGTCGAACTTATGTTATTTATAAATGTTTTATTCGATATGGATGTGAATTCATAGCAATCAAGTTAATGCTGTTGATAAGAAACCGATTCACAAACTGCTTTTCAAAAGTTATCGTTTTGTGTTCTTAAAGTTATTGTTTTGCAAACTGAAAGCTATCCTTTTGCAATGCAAAAGGATAGCTTTTGAAAAGCAGTTTGTAATGTATTGATTTTCAATATTATAAAAAATATTTGCCATATTTCTTTGCAGATTATTTTTTTTTATCTACTTTTGCACGCAGAAATAAGAAAGATAGTAAAAAGAATGATAAGTAACTGCCTCAGTTTATGTTCTATGCTTAACAGCATGATGATGCGAATGTCAATGATGATGTTTGCGTCTTTTGTGTTGCATATAAATAGTATAGCTTAGATTTGGGCAGGAAGTTTCAATTCAGAATAAATCGAAAGTTTATAATCGGTGCAACGCAAAACGTGTTGCACCGATTTTTTTATATATAATTTTAAACATTAAAAATATGAGTAATCTTAACAAAAAACAAGAAACGTTGGCTTTACATGCCGGCTATGATCCAAACAATGAACCAACAGGTAGTATTGCAGTGCCTCTCTATCCTAATACGGCATACGTATTTGAAGACAGTCAGTCGGCAGTTGATGTATTTGCATTGAAGAAAAGCGGATATATCTACACTCGTCTGAATAACCCAACCACTAATGTGTTGGAAGAACGATTGGCTGCCATAGAGCGCGGATTGGCTGCCGTTGCAACATCTTGTGGACAGAGTGCAATAGCAACTTTATTGCTTACACTCTTGAAAACGGGCGATCATATCGTTGCAGGAAGCAGTGTGTATGGAGGTACTTTCAATTTGCTAAACCATACATTGCCAAAGTATGGTATAACATCCACCTTGGTTGATCTTCAAGATCCAGATAGTGTTGCGGCAGCAATAAGACCTAATACGAAATTGATTTTCGCAGAAGTTCTCGGTAATCCCAAACTCAAATTCACCGATACACGTAAGCTCGCAGATTTAGCTCACTCTCACGGTCTTCCTCTTATAGTGGATAATACGGTTACTGCCGGGTTATATCGTCCGTTGTTGGACGGTGCGGATGTGGAAGTTCTGTCACTGACGAAGAATGTTTGCGGCAATGGAACAACACTCGGTGGAGCTATAATTGATACAGGGAATTATGATTGGAGTAATGGAGTTTTTAAAGAATTTATCAAGCCCAGTGAGTCTTATCATGGTCTTATATTCAGTCAGGCATTCGGTAAAGCAGCTCTCATTGCCCGTATTCGCACAGAAGGATTGCGCGATCTCGGCAGTTGTATCAGTCCTCGCGACTCGTGGGAAATCATTCAAGGATTGGAAACACTAACGCTTCGCCTTGAAAAAATCAGTGCCAACTGTTTGGAGATAGCGCATTGGTTAGAGCAAGACGAACGAATAAAGTGGGTTCGTTATCCGGGATTAAGTTCTCATCCTCAGCATGAAGATATTGCGAAGAAGTTGGATAGAGGCTTTGGTCCTTTACTTACTTTCTCTCCAAAGGGAGGATATAATGTAGCAAAGGTTTTGGCTGAACAGACAAAGATATTCAAGTTGGTGGCAAATCTTGGAGATACGAAATCGTTGATTATTCACCCTGCAAGTACAACGCATTCGCAGTTGACAGAGGCAGAGCAACTTTCAGCGGGTGTATCAAGCGACCTCATTCGTCTTTCCGTAGGTCTTGAATCTACCGAAGATCTTATTGCCGATCTTGATCAGGCACTGAATAAAGCACTGTTGTCATGAAAGAGGGTAAGATTGTAATTGAACGTTTCGTTTCAGAATGTGGAGCTGAATTGTCCAATTTGGTTCTGACGTATGAATTGTCGGGGCTTGAATTGGGCACAGCTCCTGTTGTTCTGGTCAACCATGCACTTACCGGCAACTCTCATGTAGCAGGTCCTGATGGTTGGTGGGCAGATCTTATAGGGTCATCCAAAGCAATCCCTGTTGAGAAATATACCGTTTTATGTTTCGATATACCGGGAAACTGCTTTAAGAGCGAACCGCTTCCCTCACCGGATGTACTAAATCTGAGGGATGTTGCAAAGGTTTTTCTTCTTGGAATAGAAAGGTTGGGGATAAAGAAATTGAAGGCAATAATAGGAGCAAGTATGGGAGGTGCTTTGGTTTGGCAATTGGCTTACCTTGCTCCTGAACTTTCGGAAATCATCATTCCGATTGCTTGTGACTTCATTGCCCGTGACTGGCTGTTGGCACAAACAGAGATACAGAAGATTCTCTTAAATGGATCTGAAAATCCGCTTCATTCGGCTCGCATTCATGGAAGGCTGTGTTATCGTACTCCGGAATCTATAAACAAGCGTTTTAAAGGTGAGCGTACGGAACGGGGAGAGCATAAAGTTGTTGACTGGCTTCACTTCCACGGGCATAGATTACAAGAGCGGTTCAGTAGGAATGCGTATGATGCAATGACTCATCTCACGGAAACAATACATGTGGCAGATAATGCAGATGAGTTGAGAATCATTAAAAGCAGGATTTTGATAATAAGCATTGACAGCGATTTGTTGTTTCCACATTCGTTTGCCATTGATACTGCTGCAACGTTGGGTGCAGATATTCAAACGATTTCCTCAATACATGGACATGATGCTTTTCTAATGGAATATCAGCAGTTGTCCTCTATTATCTCACCTGTATTTAATGAATAATACACTTAATATAACAAACTCAAACATCATAAGACGAGAAAAGGATATGGAACTTGTCCCCTTTTACATTTCCAGTTTTATGCTTTGATGTAATGAAAAGTTGTGTATAATAAATAGATTATCAATTAAATAATTATTATTGAATTTTTGTATGAAAGTAATAAAGTTCGGAGGGAAATCTCTTGGAGGCAATGATGCGATGAATCGGGTATTGAATATCATCGAGAAAGAAGCAAACGATGGGAACGAACCGCTTGTTGTTGTTTCTGCACTCGGCGATACCACCGATGAGCTTATCAGAGTAATGGACTTGGCAAAAGCCGGAAATGATTACAGTGACGTCTTAAATAAAATCATCGGAGAACTTCCGGCGCAAATAGATCTTTCGGAAGAAGAACAGGAGTTGTCGCGATTATTGGAAGGTGTGTACTTATTGCGAGAATGCAGTCCTCGTACAACAGATGCAATACTTTCTTTCGGAGAGCGGACAGCCTCAAAGGTCGTTGCTTATAAATTGATTGAAAGAGGATTGCAGGCAAAGGCAGTAGATGCAGGCGAGCTATTCGTTACGGATAGCGAATACGGCAATGCTGCTATACTTGAAGAAGAATCTCTGTCTCGCACAAGAAACTATTTCAACAGTTTTCCGGATAATACAATACCGGTAGTAACAGGATTCATTGCACGAAACATCAACGGTGACAGGACAACGTTGGGACGTAACGGCAGCAACTATTCTGCTGCTCTGCTTGCCAATTACGTAGATGCCACTGCTTTGGACAACTACACACACGTGGATGGTATATACACGGCTCATCCCGAGATAGTGTTAGATGCTCTGAAAATAAAAGAACTCTCGTATTCGGAAGCTGCAGAACTTTCTCAGTTTGGGGCAAATATTCTGCATTATAAGACAATAGATCCTCTCAGAGAAAAAAGTATTCCGCTGAGAATTCTCAATAGTTTTCATGAAGATGGAGTTTACCAAGAAGGCACATTGGTAACGGCAACTCCTACCGAAAAGAAAGGAATAAGAGCATTGGCAGCACTTACCGGTAAAGCCTTGATACATTTCGAGGGCTATGAGATGAAAGGTAAGTCCGGTATTGACGCACGTATTTTCACAGCACTCCAAAAGATGGATGTAAGCGTAAGCATGGTAACACAGGTCAGTTCGGAACGAGGTATCGGTATTGTAGTTGACGAAAGCAATGCCGACCGTGCAGTAAAAGCACTTAGTGAAGAGTTCTCTGCCGAACTGTCAAGAGGATTGACAACGGAGTTATTTGCAGAATATGGATTGTCGGTTGTTGCTCTTGTCGGTGTAGATCTTGAACATCTCGACCGTCCTTACAGTGCTTTGGTGCGCAACCATGTAACCCCTCGTCTCATAAGTAATGCCGTACCCGATAACACTCTATGCCTTCTTGTCAATTCGGATGAAGTTCCGCTTGCTCTGAATGTAATACATGGAGAATTATTCCATCGTGACCGACGCATCCATATCGCAGTTGTGGGACACGGAACGGTGGGAGGTGCTTTGATAGAACAGATAGTAAGGCAACGCACTTCTATCTGTGAACAGAAAAACCTTGATTTATGTATCTTTGCTGTTGCAAACTCTCGTAAGATTTTACTTGATAAAAAAGGAGTAGGGGAGGCATGGCGTTCTCGTATAAAAGAGGCACAAGATACTCAAAACCCTATTGCGGATATTATCAAATATGCTCATGATCATCATTTGGAAAATACGATATTCGTAGATAATACAGCTTCCGAAGCTATTGCCGATAGTTACTTCGAATTGGTGGAAAGCGGTTTCGATCTTGTAAGTTCCAATAAAATATTCAATATAGGAGATTATGACAAGTATTTAGGATTAAGGAAACTGCTTGCTGAAAATCGTAAGTGTTACAGATACGAAGCCAATGTCGGCGCAGGACTTCCACTGATAGAAAACCTGCAACTGCTTCATTTGTCAGGCGACAGAATAACTTCTATAAGGGGACTTTTCAGCGGTTCACTCAGTTATATATTCAATTTGCTATCTGACGGAGCTGATTTCAGAGAAGTAATGAATGCTGCCATAAATGAAGGATATACCGAACCTGATCCGCGAATAGATTTATGCGGTACGGATGTAGCACGAAAAGTATTGATATTAGCACGTGAATTGGACATCCCATGTGAACTTAATGATGTGGAAGTACAAAATCTTGTGCCGCCGCATTTGCGAGATATGGATAAAACTTCATTTCTTGAACATATGGATGAGCTTCAAGAATATATATATGATAATTGCGAAGTGCCGGAAGGATATGTATTAAGGTACGTCGGCGAACTGACAACTCCACATTCGGGAAATGGTGTAAAGCTTACATGCAATGTACAAGCATTGCCTCGTGACAGTGCTCTCGGACGTGTGCGAGGTGCAGACAGTTGCTTCGAGATATATACGGAGAGCTACGGTTCGTTGCCTATGGTGATACAAGGTGCAGGTGCAGGAGCTGATGTTACAGCCAGAGGAGTCTTTGGCGACATACTGCGTACAGCCGAACGGCGTATTTATCCATAACTGTTTTTTACCTGAATAAATATCAGGACGATATATATATACTGTATAATAATTTTCAGCGGCTTTTCAAAAGCTATTGTTTTGCATTGCAAAAGGATAACTTTCATGTCCTCAAAGGATAACTTTCACAATGCAAAACAATAACTTTTGAAATACGTCTTATAAGATGCTCGTTTTCAACGACATTTTCTTTAATTCATAAAACTTACCTTATTTGTCTTTACCACAATAATATCAGTAAACAAATAGCATTATTTTGCTTGTGTCCGTACACAACGATTGATGTAAATCAAAAATATTGCGGATAATTGAAAAAACACATAGTATTTTACTCCTGTGTGCGCAAACAATATTAATTTTGCATCGAAAAGGAAAAGTTAGAGTAACCAATACAGAGGTATTAGATTTTAGAGGGTTAATAAGATTGGAAATCAGTGAGGATGACAAATTAAGTATTATGTTAGAGAGAATAAATCAAGGTGATTAGAATTGTATTAGGTTGTATTTTTAGGTGTTAGATTAAGTATTGATTACTTATAGGAAGGTATTTAGATTGTTTTAAGTATTAGGTTTTTGAGGTAATTAAAGATTTGTATTTCAGGTAACTCACTGTCGTGAGACAGTAAATGTAAAAAATAAGATAATATAAACTCTCGTAAAAAAAGAGAAGATGACAGGATTGTAGCTAAATATGGCTGAAATATCATTTTGATGTGATATGAGAATGTATTTCATATATGCACAGTCTATTATATTTTTTAAGAAGTGTTTTTTAAAAGTTGATATTGAAAACCTGCGATTGCTCATTTGGTATGAGACAATCGCAGGTTTCATATATGTATCATTTGTAATCATGATGAAAACAGGAGGTATCAGCATTCGTACATCGTTCTTCTCATTTATGTGTTTGCCTAATAAGACGTTATTATCAAATAATAAATTGCTCACATAACTTATCATCTTTTTAATTATGCACTAATGATTTTATCTTAAAAACAAAATTGTATGATTAAAATTATGATTATTCGCAAAAAAACATTTACTTTGCATGATAATTTGTCTGTATGGCATTTTATGAGAAGTCTATTTGAAAATTTATGAATAAAAAATGGAAATGGGCAATCGGTATTATACTTACGCCCTTTTTACTTTTTGTTATATTGACATTATTGCTTTATTTTCCACCAATTCAGAATTGGGCAATAAGGCAAGTTACAGCTTATGCTTCCGAGAAAACGGGTATGAACATAAGCGTGGAAAGCGTATGTTTGGAATTTCCATTGGATTTGGGTGTTGAGGGAATAAGGATAATGCAGCAAAACGATTCGTTGCCGCAAGTGAAAGATACTGTTGCAGATGTGAAGAAACTTGTTGCAGATATACAGCTGCTTCCTCTGTTTAAGAAACAGATAGAAATAGACAAACTTGAATTCAACAGCGTAAAATTTAATACTACAAATTTCGTACATGAGGCTCGCGTAAAAGGTTTCGTGAACAGTCTTTCGCTGCAAAGTCATGGAATAGATCTTAATACACACACGCTAAGAGTAAATACTGCGAATATATACGGAGCTGATATAAACGTGCAGTTGAGTGACACAGTGCCACCGGATACAGTAAAGGAAGAAAATCTTTGGAAAATACATGTAGATAATCTTGATATTGATAAAACGGCAGTATCCTTAAATACTGCGGGAGACACGTTGCACATATACGCCTATCTGGGCAATACTGAAATAGAAAAAGGATTTTTTGATTTAGAAAAAAGCGTATATACAGTAGGACGACTGGATTGGAAAGAAGGCAGATTGAAATACGATAACTTATTTGAAACGAAGACCAAAGGACTTGATTACAATCATATAGCAATAGACAAACTTTCTCTTGGCATAGACTCTTTGCATTATCAAGACCCTGAATTGAAAATGTATCTCCGGGCATGTTCGTTTGAAGAAAAAAGCGGAATAATTGTTGATGAACTGTCGGGAAATATCGTCCTTGATTCTACAAAAGTATATTTGCCCTCGTTTAAATTGCGTACACCGGAATCGTCGTTAAACTTAAATCTTGCATTAGATTTAAACACATTTGCCGAAAAAAATCCGGGCAAGATGAACTTAAACATAGACGGTTCGTTCGGCAAGCAGGACATAATGCGTTTTATGGGCGGAATGCCGGCTGAATTCATACGCCGTTGGCCTAATTATCCGCTTACGGTGAAAGGCATTGTTTATGGTAATATGAATTATATAGATTTCAAAGGGCTTGTTATAAAATTGCCGACAGCTTTCAGCTCTAAGGCTGACGGTTATGTAGCGAACCCAATGGATATGAAAAAGTTGCATGCAAACCTCGATTTAGACATTCATACTTACGATTTAAGTTTTGCAACTGCATTGCTTGACGATAATATAAAGAACACAATACGCATTCCTAACGGCATCAGCATAAATGGTAACTTCCGTGCAAACGGTGAGAAATATAAGGCTGATTTTATAGCAAAAGAGGGCAGGGGATATCTGCGAGCTGTGGCAGATTTCAATTCTGCTGTCATGGCATATAAGGCAACGCTTCATGCTAATAATCTGCAACTGCATCACTTTGTACCCAATAAGGGCTTGAATTCGTTTACAGGATATGTCGATGTGAACGGACAAGGAACGGATCTGCTATCTCCGCGAACACGTCTTTCTGCAAATACACGTATCATAAATTTCAATTATGACAAGTGGAATCTTAACGGAATGACAGCAGATGCAAATATAAGAAATGGAAAGATAAATGCTAAAATCAACAGTAATAATCCATTGCTGAAAGGTATTATAACCTTCGATGCCCTTACAAACAGTAAGAATTTGAATGCAACAGTAGCTTGCGATATAAGTCATGCAGATGTATATAATCTCCGACTTGCAGAGCAACCGCTTATCGCGGCATTATGCGCCCATGTCGATATAGCAACAGACATGAAAGATTATTATAAGGTTCAAGGGCTTGTTAATGATTTGACGATAAGGGATGATAAGCAATCATACCGTCCGGAAGATGTCGTATTGGATATTCTTTTACGTGCTGATACTACGCACGCAGTGGTTGATTGCGGCGATTTCAGTCTTAGGATGAATGCGAGCGAAGGATATAAAAGGCTCATGAACAATGGAAATCAATTATATAAAGAACTGGCACGACAATACGAAAATAAGAAAATAGAACTTGAAAAGTTATGGAAAATAATACCTTATGCAAATGTTAATCTGCATGCCGGTAAAGATAACATAATCAGTAAGATACTGAAACGTGAAGGATATGTATTCAAAACGGCTCTTATGGATATAAATGCTTCTCCCATCACAGGACTTAACGGTAATATCCATATAGATTCTCTTGTGGCAGATAGTATGCAGCTTGATACCATAAGACTTAATCTTGCATCGAATAGCAATATTCTTGAATACAATTTACAGGTATGTAATAACAAAGATAATCCTCAATATGTGTTCAATGCTGTTGTAAATGGAACGCTGTCAGACAAAGATTCCGAAATGAAAGCAGAGATATTCGACGATAAAAATAAATTAGGTTTGTCATTTATGTTGAATGCTTCAATGGAAAAAGATGGCATCCTTTTTAGACTTAAAGACACAAATCCCATTATAGGATACAAGAAGTTTAAAGTGAATGAAGACAACAGGTTGTTCCTCGCAAGTAATCGCAGAGTGTCTGCAAAAATACAGATGCAAGCTGATGACGGAGCTGGAGTTCAGGTATATACTGATGATGATAACGAAGAAGCATTGCAAGATATAACGGTAAGTATGCATAAGTTTGATTTGGGAAAACTGCTATCCGTACTTCCTTATACACCTGATATAACGGGAAATATGAATGGTGATTTTCACTTGATACAAACAAATGATAATATATCCGTATCTACTGCAATATCCGTAGATAACATGTTCTATGAACAATCTCCTATGGGGGACGTGAGTACGGAATTTGTTTATATGCCAAAGAACGACGGTTCACATTATATAGACGGCATACTTATTAACAATGGAAAAGAGGTTGGAACTCTTACCGGAACTTATGCATCAAGAGGAAAAGGATATATTGATGCTAAATTTACATTGGATGAGTTTCCGCTTTCAAATATAAACGGTTTCATTCCAGACAGATTGTTTGGATTTAAAGGATACGGGGAAGGCGTTCTGGATATAAAGGGTTCATTGTCAGAGCCGCAGGTTAATGGTGAGATATATCTTGACTCATCTTATCTCGTAAGTGAACCTTACGGTGTGGAAATGCGTTTTGATAACGATCCTGTACGTATAGTAGGAAGTCATTTGCTGTTTGAGAATTTCCAGATGTATGCTCATAACAACAGTCCTTTGGTCATAAAGGGAGATTTTGATTTCTCAAATATGGAAAAAATGAAGTTGGATCTACGTATGAGAGCGGAAAACTTCCAACTTATAAACTCGGAAGAGAACTTACGCAGCGAGGCTTTCGGAAAGGCTTTTGTCAACTTCTTCGGTGTTGTTAGAGGTCCGGTAGAATCGCTTGATATGGGAGGACGTCTGGAAGTTCTTGGTTCGACGGATTTAACTTATATTCTTCGCGATTCGCCGTTGACAACAGATAATCAACTTGAAGAACTGGTTAAATTTACTGATTTCAAAGCCAATGAAGAACTTACTTTGACACGTCCGCCTATTACTGGATTGAAAATGGATTTGAGTATGAACATTGATGAGCAGGCAAGAATTATATGTGCGCTCAATGCGGATAAATCCAACTATATTGATATCATAGGAGGAGGAGACTTGCGTATGCGTTATAACACAATAGATAATTTGCAGCTTACGGGCAGATATACGCTTAACAATGGAGAGATGAAATATTCGCTCCCTATCATTCCGCTGAAAACGTTCACCATAAAAGATGGCAGTTATATAGAGTTTCAAGGCGATCCGATGAACCCATTGCTTAATATTACAGCATCGGAATATACAAAGGCATCTGTGGCGGAAGGTACTGGGCAGGGTAGAATGGTTAATTTTGAGTGTGGAGTCAAATTGACACAGAACATGAGTAAGCCCGGAATAGAATTTACTATCGATGCTCCGGAAGATTTAGCTATACATAATGAGTTAAATACTATGACACGTGAAGAGCGTGGAAAATTGGCAGTTTCAATGCTTACAACAGGTATGTATCTTGCTGACGGAAATACAAGTTCATTCACATTGAACAGTGCATTGAGCGCATTTTTAAATAAAGAGATAAATACCATAACCGGAAATGCGATGCGTTCGTTAGGTTTGGATATAGGAATGAGCCTTGATAACTCAACTGATGCAACAGGACGGATACATACGGATTATTCTTTCAAATTTGCAAAACGATTCTGGAATAACAGATTAAATATAATTATAGGTGGAAAGGTTTCATCAAATCAAGAGCCTGAACAGAATAATACATTCTTTGATAATGTTTCATTAGAATATCGTCTTGATGAAAAATCAAGCAAATATCTGAAATTATTCTATAATAAAGACAGCTATGATTGGCTTGAAGGTAATGTAGGACAATATGGAGTTGGTATTATGTGGAAACGTAAACTGCAACATTTTAAAGAGATATTTTCATTTAAGGACAATAAGAAACAGAAATTTATACAACCGTCAGATTCTTTAAATAAAAGATGATATCCATGAGCAAACACCATAATATTATATATATCGTATCGGCATTTGTGATTTTGCTTGCGTTATTTTCTTGTTCTACAACTAAGAACATACCCGAAAATGACAAGTTATTCATAGGACTTAAAAAGATAGAATATAAGAATTATGAAAAAAACGAGCATTTCTCTGAAACACAGGCAGAAATGGAGTCTGTTTTAGCAACAGCTCCTAATGGTGCGCTGTTCGGTAGCTCTTATTATCGTACTTGGTTTCCTTATGGCTTGTGGATATGGAATGCTTTTTCTGATTCCAATTCCAAATTCGGCAAATGGATTACAAAAGCATTCGGTAAACAGCCTGTACTTATGAGTTGGGTTAATCCGGAACTACGCGCAACAGTTGCACAATCTACGTTGCGTAAGCATGGTTATTTTCACGGAAAAGTAGATTATAATATAGTAAAACAAAAGAATCCGAAGCAGGAAAAAGTAGGATATGTTGTGGATATGGGGCATCTTTTCCGCATAGATACCATTAGATATGTCCATTTTCCGCCTGTTGCAGACAGTCTTATAGAAAGCAATTTGGAAGATGCTAAAATAAAAAAAGGAGACCCGTTTGATGTTGCCATGCTTGATGCAGAACGCAAAAGAATTGCCGGTCTTTTCAGAAACAATGGTTATTTCTATTATGATGATGGTTATGCCTCATATCTTGCAGATACCGTTTCTGTTCCCGGAAAAGTTTCTTTAAAACTGCAATTAGCAGATAGTTTAGAGGATAAAGTTAATAAAATCGTTAAAACTATTTATGGTGGCGATGGAGTTATCTTTACGGACAA
>CALGRN010000127.1 GCA_937880835.1 uncultured Prevotella sp.
ATGTTGATTTAGCTGGTGCAGAGGTAAATCTATTAGAAATTGAAAATTGTTTTTTGCAAATTCTTTTTCTTTATATAAAAAAGCTTTTAAACCAAATATCTGTGCTGAAGAAATTGAAATATCACCTTTTATAATAGGTATTATGTCAATTTTTACAGATAATCTTGAAGCAATGAACATTTGCTTCTTTTTCTGATCATATATAGTAACTTCATCTATTATCAGCCTATTCATAAAGCCCAAATCCACACGTCCGATTTCAACATTAGTGCCTAATCTGTTTTCTAATGTCCGGCTTATCTCTGAACCAATAAAACGTTGCACTGTTGGTATATGCAACAGTATAATAAGCAAAATATACACTGTGGCAAGTGTCCATATAATGCTGTTTATTATATGCTTTAACTTTCTTATATATTGAAAATTTGTTGCAAAAATACATTATTTTTATTTGTTCGGGAAAGAAAAGAATAATTTTTCTTTTAATTATGTATATTTTTGATTATATTTGCACACGTTTTTAGTTGGAAGTCAATAATTGATTTGAACGGATTTGAACTAGACAAAAATATTATATAATATAGTTATGGCAAATGTTATAAAGTTACGTAAGGGCTTAAACATAAACCTAAAAGGAGAAGCACAAGAGCGAAGGATTCAAGTGAAGCAAGGTGATGATTATGCATTAATACCTAGCTATTTTACAGGAGTTACGCCTAAAGTGATTGTCAAAGAAGGGGATATTGTTAAAGCAGGGGATGCTTTATTCTTGAATAAGAGTTGTCCTGATGTTAAGTTTGCATCGCCTGTCAGTGGTGTCATTACCGTCATTGAACGAGGAGAAAGAAGAAAAGTAATTTCCATTAAAGTCAAAGCTGACGCCGTTCAGCAGTATAAAGACTTTGGAATTAAAGATGTTTCATCTCTTAGTGGTGACGAAGTCAAGGATTCATTGATAAATGCCGGATTATTCGGTTATATAAATCAGTTACCTTATGCAATTTCAACAACCACAGATACTAAACCTAAGGCTATTTTCATAAGTGCTTTCAGAGACATGCCTCTTGCTGGTAATTTTGAATTTGAATTAAAAGATAATGAGAAAGATTTCCAAACAGGATTGACAGCATTATCAAAAATTGCAAAGACTTATCTTGGTATTGGACGAGAACAGACAGATAGTGCACTGTTAAATGCAAGAAATGTTGAAATAAATGTATTTGACGGTGACTGTCCCGCCGGTAATGTGGGTGTGCAAGTAAACCATATTGCTCCCGTTAATAAGGGAGAAGTTGTTTGGACTGTTGCCCCTACTACTGTTATCTTTTTCGGGCGTCTATTCAATTCTGGTAAGGTAGATTTACGTCGTACAATAGCAATTGCAGGCAGTGAGGTAAAAGAACCTGCTTATGTAGATACCGTAGTTGGTGCTAAGATTGCTGATTTACTTGAAGGAAAACTTAATAAATCAGAGCATATACGAATAATAAATGGAAATCCTCTTACTGGTATAAAGAGCAGTCTGGATGATTATTTAGGTTATAATACGTCAGAAATAACGGTTATACCGGAAGGAGATGATGTAAATGAGTTTATAGGTTGGATTATGCCTCGTTTAAATCAATTTTCAAAAAACAGAAGTTATTTCAGCTGGTTGTTTGGAAATAAGAAATCCTATGATTTGGATGCACGTATTAAAGGAGGGGAACGGCATATTATAATGAGTGGCGAGTATGACAAAGTGTTGCCTATGGATATATATGGCGAATATCTTATAAAAGCTATCATTGCCGGAGATATTGACAAGCAGGAACAACTTGGTATATATGAAGTCTCACCGGAAGATTTTGCACTCGCAGAATTTGTTGACAGTTCCAAATTGGAATTGCAACGTATTGTACGTGAAGGCTTGGATATTTTAAGAAAAGAAAATGCTTGATTTTGATTTCTCAATTTTTAATATAATATAAAATGAGTGTGTTAAGAAATTATCTTGATAAGATGAAGCCTTCTTTTGAAGAAGGAGGAAAATTCCATGCTTTCCGTAGTGTGTTCGATGGATTTGAAACATTCCTGTATGTTCCTAACACTACGTCTAAGAGCGGTGTAAATATACATGATTCCATTGACTCCAAGAGAATAATGAGTATTGTGGTTATTGCTCTGATTCCTGCTCTTTTATTTGGAATGTATAATGTTGGTTATCAGAATTATGCCGCAGCTGGAAAATTAGCAGAAGCAGATTTTATATCAATGTTTTTATTTGGATTATTTACTGTTTTACCAAAAGTAATTATCTCTTATGTCGTCGGGTTAGGGATTGAATTTGCTTGGGCACAATGGAAAAAGGAAGAGATACAAGAAGGATACCTTGTTACAGGTATTCTTATACCACTTATTATTCCGGTGAATTGTCCTATATGGATTTTAATTGTAGCAATTATATTTGCTGTGATTTTATGTAAGGAAATTTTTGGAGGAACAGGAATGAACATATTCAATGTTGCGATTTCAGCACGTGCATTTCTATTTTTCTCTTATCCCTCTCAGATGACAGGTGACACAATATGGGTTGCTGAAAATTCTATTTTCGGATTTGGAAATACACTACCCGAAGGTATGACAATGGCAACTCCATTAGGAGAGATTGCACAAGGTGTTAATTTGCAATATTCAATGTCTGATATTATAATAGGACTCATTCCCGGTTCTATCGGTGAAACAAGCGTGATAGCAATCCTTATCGGTGCAGTAATATTAATTTGGACAGGTATTGCAAGCTGGAAGACAATGATAAGTGTATTTGTTGGAGGTATAGCAATGGCATTGACTTTCAGCTTATTGGAAATGACACCATTGGTTTGGTATGAGCATATAATACTTGGAGGTTTCTGTTTCGGTGCAGTGTTTATGGCAACCGATCCGGTTACTTCAGCACGTACGGAAAAAGGTCAATATATATATGGTTTCATTGTAGGAGCATTAGCAATTATCATACGTGTTATGAATCCCGGTTATCCGGAAGGTATGATGCTTGCCATTTTGTTTGCAAATATGTTTGCTCCACTAATTGACTACTGTATTGTTCAGAATAATATAAACAAGAGAATGAAACGTTTAACTTCTAATAAATAATTACGGTTATGACAGAAGAAAAGAAGAAGAGATTTAATACAAACTCAAATACATACACAATAATTTATTCTGTTATTATTGTTATTATAGTTGCATTTTTGCTCGCGTTTGTTTTTCGTGCTCTGAAGCCTGCGCAAGACGAGAATGTGGCTCTTGATAAAAAGAAGCAGATATTATACGCATTAAACATACGTGATATCTCTGACAAAGAAGCTGCATCTAAATACAAAGAAGTCATAATAGCTGACAGAATTCTTGATATAAACGGAAATATTATTGATGCAGGTGAGAAAGGTGGAGAAAAAGCAGGCTTCCTTCTGAATAGTGCTGATTTTAAGGCAGGTAAACTTGCGCTTTATATCTGTGAGATAAGAGGTGAAAGAAAATATGTTATTCCTGTCTATGGAATGGGATTATGGGGAGCTATTAGTGGATATGTAGCAACCAACGATGATAAGAGAACTGTTTATGGAGTTTATTTCAATCATGACGGAGAAACTGCCGGACTTGGTGCAGAAATAAAAGATGATGCAAGTTGGCAGGCAAAGTTTATAGGAAAGGAATTATTTTCAGACAAGGATACTACAAAAATCGCACTTTCTGTGAGTAAGAAGATAGAAGATCCGAAAACACAAGTAGATATTATCACAGGTGCTACACTAACGTCAAACGGAGTTACGGAAATGTTTCATAAATGTTTGGGAAAATATATGAAATTCCTAAATAATAATAAATAAAAAACAGGAGGAATAGTATATGAGTAAGTTGTTTTCCAAAGAGAACAAAGAGGTTTTCATTAATCCTCTGAATTTAGATAATCCTATATTGGTTCAAGTGCTGGGTATATGTTCTGCACTTGCCGTAACATCTCAGTTGAAACCTTCTATCGTAATGGGACTTGCTGTTACTATAATTACAGCATTTTCCAATGTCATTATCTCTATAATCAGAAATACGATACCCTCACGCATACGAATCATAGTACAGCTTGTTGTTGTAGCAGCACTTGTCACTATCGTAAGTCAAGTGCTTAAAGCATTTGCTTATGACGTAAGCGTGCAGCTTTCTGTTTATGTCGGGCTAATCATTACCAACTGTATTCTGATGGGACGCCTTGAAGCATTTGCAATGATGAATAAGCCTTGGCCGAGTTTCCTTGACGGTTTAAGTAATGGAATAGGATATGCTGCCATACTTGTAATTGTTGGTTTTATGCGCGAACTGTTCGGACGTGGCACGCTTCTGGGATTCAGCATAATTCCTAAATCTTTTTATGAGGCAGGTTATATGAACAATGGAATGATGACAATGCCTGCAATGGCATTGATATTGTTGGGAGGTGTCATTTGGATTCACAGAGCATATTTTTATAAGGAGAAATAATTATGGAACATTTAATTAGTTTATTTTTCAGATCTATATTTGTAGATAACATGATATTCGCATTCTTTCTTGGAATGTGCTCTTATCTTGCTGTATCTAAGAATGTCAAGACATCTTTCGGTTTGGGAATAGCTGTGACTTTTGTTTTGCTTGTCACTGTTCCTGTTGATTATCTTCTTCAAACCAAAGTATTGGGACCTGACTGTATTTTTGAAGGAATAGATCTCTCATATTTGAGTTTTATTCTTTTCATAGCAGTTATAGCAGGCATTGTGCAATTGGTAGAAATGGCTGTTGAGAAATACAGTCCATCACTTTATGGAGCACTTGGAATATTCCTGCCTCTCATTGCTGTTAACTGTGCCATAATGGGTGCGTCTTTATTCATGCAGCAACGTATAAATTTAGATCCGAGCAATTCACAATACATCGGCAGTGTGCTTGATGCCATAGTATATGCATTAGGTAGCGGAATAGGATGGACACTTGCAATAGTATCAATGGGTGCTATACGCGAAAAGATGCAATACAGCGATATTCCCAAACCGCTTCAAGGATTAGGAATAACGTTTATTACCGTAGGACTTATGGCTATGGCTATGATGTGCTTTTCCGGATTATCAATATAATTATCAACAATCAAATTTTCAGTTAACGAAATGGGACAGTTTATTATAGCAAGTATCGGAGTATTTCTATTGACGATATTATTGTTGGTTATTATATTGCTTGTTGCCAAGAAGTATCTTTCTCCGAGTGGCAATGTGAATATTGTTATAAATGACGACAAGACACTCTCGGTAGAGCAAGGTTCGTCTTTGATGACAACTTTAAATGAAAATGGCATATTCTTATCTTCTGCTTGCGGTGGAAAAGCAAGTTGCGGACAGTGTAAGGTGCAGGTTTTAGAAGGAGGCGGAGAAATATTAGATCCCGAGCGTCCTCACTTTACACGCAAAGAGATTAAAGATAATTGGCGTTTAGGATGCCAATGCAAGGTAAAGGGAGATATGAAGATAAAACTTCCCGAGAGTGTAATGGGAGTTAAGGAATGGGAGTGCACGGTTATAAGCAATAAGAATGTTTCGAGTTTTATCAAAGAGTTTATTGTTGCTTTGCCGCCGGGCGAACACATGGATTTCGTGCCCGGTTCTTATGCTCAGATCAAGATTCCTGCGTTCGACTGCATAGACTACGATAAGGATTTCGACAAGAATGATATAGGAGAAGAGTATCTGCCTGTCTGGGAAAACTTTAATATCTTCTCTCTCAAAGCACGTAATCCTGAACCTACTGTTCGTGCCTATTCTATGGCGAACTATCCCGCAGAAGGAGATCGCATAACCCTTACCGTGCGTATTGCAACCACTCCGTTTAAGCCACGCCCACAGGTTGGCTTCCAGAATGTTCCGACAGGTATTGCCAGTTCATACATTTTCTCACGCAAGCCGGGAGACAAAGTAATAATGAGTGGTCCGTTCGGAGATTTCCATCCCATATTCGACTCCAAGAAAGAGATGATTTGGGTTGGTGGCGGTGCCGGTATGGCTCCTCTGCGTGCACAGATTATGCACATGCTGAAGGGTAATGGTATCAAGCCAGAGGATCGTAACCGTCCAATGCACTACTTCTACGGAGCACGTGCTATGGAGGAGATCCCATTCCTAGACGATTTCTTGCAGCTTGAGAAAGATTTCCCTAACTTCCACTTCCATTTGGCATTGGACCGTCCAGATCCAAAGGCTGATGCAGCAGGTTTGAAGTACACACCAGGATTCGTTGCTCCAGTGATGGGAGATACATACTTGAAGCAGCATGAGGCACCAGAAGATTGTGAGTACTACTTGTGTGGACCTCCAATGATGGCTAAGACAGTTCTCGACCTCCTCCACTCTCTCGGTGTAGAAGACG
>CALGRN010000128.1 GCA_937880835.1 uncultured Prevotella sp.
CTGCGGACAATCTTTCGCAATATGTCTTTGTGCAAGAAAGACATAAAAGAGTGGCAGCCAGATGCCGTCATACTTGTCGATTATCCTGGTTTCAATTTAGATATTGCCAAGTTTGTAAGGTCGGAAACCTCAATACCTGTATATTATTATATATCTCCCAAAATATGGGCATGGAAAGAATGGCGTATAAAGAACATAAAAAGGGATGTCAGCGAAATGTTTTCCATATTGCCGTTTGAAATTCCTTTTTACGAAGGAAAGCATAAATACAAAATACACTATGTAGGAAATCCTACGGCAGATGAAGTAAGCAAGTTCAAGTCAGAATACAAAGAGACTTTCGACGAATTTACAGACAGACACCGGCAGTTATCCCGAAAACCGATAATAGCATTGCTTGCAGGAAGCAGGAAGCAGGAAATAAAAGACAACCTGCCTTATATGATTGAGGCGGCAAAGTCGTTCAAAGACTACCAAATGGTGGTTGCAGGCGCGCCTTCGATAGAAGATGAACATTATGAGCAATTCCTAACCGGAACAAATGCGAAGATTGTAAAAAACGAGACATATAAACTACTTTCGCATTCGATATCATCTCTTGTGACAAGTGGAACGGCAACGCTCGAAACAGCATTGCTTAATGTTCCGCAAGTGGTGTGCTACAAGACTCCTTTACCAAAAATTATACGATTTTGCTATAATCATATAATAAAGGTAAAATACATATCTCTCGTAAATCTAATTGCAGACAAAGAGATTGTTCAGGAACTTTTTGCAGACCGTTTTTCTGTGAGCAATATATCGGAAGAACTTTGCAAGATTATGCCCGGTAACAAAGAAAGGGAGGATATGTTACAGGGTTACACACAAGTACGTGAAATTCTCGGTGACGAAACGGCACACGACAACGCAGCAAAAATAATGTATGAACTTCTAAGTAAATCGAATAACGACATAAACGTTTGATAAATAACGTGAGTTCGACGAATTATAATTATCCTATAACTTTCTGAATATCGCTTATTGTTTTATTTCCTTGTTTGTTTTGCAAAACGTTTCTTGTTGCTATACCTATACGAAGTTGTGTTGTTATACATTTCTCGGACAGACACAAAGACTGTCCCTACGTGCTGATAGTGATGTTTATATTATATCCTAAATGTAGGGACGCGCCCTGTGCGTGTCCGTATTACCACGTGCCTGTTTGCATTAAACAATGTTGAATGTGTACGCCTGTTGGTTTTCAGACAGACACATGGTTTTCCCTACATGCTGATTGTAATGGTTATACTTAAATCTATTGGATTGAATTAATAGAATTCGGATTAATTAATAATTTAAAGTTATAAAAAACTCGTTATTAATCAGATTATCGTACGAATTATAATTCGTCGAACTCACGATAACAACGGCTTCTCAAAAGCTATGGTTTTGCATACCGAAAGGATAACTTTCATGACTCAAAAGGATAACTTTTGCAGTGCGAAACAATAGCTTTTGAAAAACCGTTTCTTAACTTACTATTTTCAACAATATTATACTGAAATCCTTTTCTCGTCAAGTAAAGCAGTTTACATCTATAAATCCACTTTGCTTTATTGCTTATAATAATATTTATGCGTATTGATTACAACGTCTTAATTCCAATACAATTCTCTACGCGCAGACCTATATCAGATATTCCCGGCACAATTTCTCTTCTCATGTCGTGATACACCCGCACGCTTATAGAGTCTCCTTTTCTTAATTGCAGTTCCGTTATTGGAAATTCGTATTGTCGATACCCCAGCCCATTACCTTTCGTCTTGCCTTTCGCATCTGTCAAATCGCAGTCTATTGTGTCTTTTATCATTATGTTGCCGGGTATTATCCGTTGCACAACTATTATTTTTATTGCCATAAAAGGATATGCATTGCTTGTTCTCAGCCCTAAAAACAAACAATGCGAACCGTTTCTTTTCGAGCGTGGTATTTCAAAAGCTACGGTATCGTTGTTGCTCCATCCTGCTATCGGCGTATGCTTATAACTGTGGTAATCTGTCCGATTGTCACATGAAATCAGACAGATTATCACAGTTAATGATGCTAAGACATACTTCCACATACCTTTTTATTGTTGGTCGTTATTATCTTGTGGTTGTCTTTGACGGTTGTTCTGTGTGTTTCTCTGACGGTTTCCGTTGCGATAATTTCCGTTTCTTCTATTGTTTGGCTGATTGTTTCTGCGCTCTTGTCTTTCCTCGTTTCCGTTGTCGTTTCTCGTTCTCTCGTCGTCTTCCCTGTTGTCTGACGACTGAAAATTGCCGTTCTGCGTTTTTTGTCTGCGTTCTTGTCTTCCCTTACCGTTATTCTTTTTCTTCTTCTTAGCTCTGTCGAAACGACTTATATCGGTATCGGCAAGCAGGTCTTTCGTCTGTTCCGGCTGCTTTTGCTTATCGTCTTCGAGCAACGACAACGGTTTTTCTCCGTTGCGATTCATCTCTATTATCTCCATCGCCCTGTCTCTTGTAATCGTTTCAAGATTAGCTGCGAGGTTCTTATCCGTTGAATACGTTATCATACCCGAAAGTATATCGTATTTGAAAACATAATAATCGGCATCCGTTGTCTGCAATATTATCTCCTTGCCCGGCAGCTTACGACTTGCCTCTACATAGCTGTCAACCTCATAATTGAGACAACATTTGAGCTTTGCACACATACCTGCCAGCTTCTGAGGATTGAGAGAGATGTCCTGAAACCTTGCGGCGTTGGTGCTTACGCTTACAAAATTCTTCATCCATGTTGCACAACAAAGCTCCCTTCCGCATGGTCCTGTGCCACCGATACGCCCTGCTTCCTGACGTGCACCTATCTGTTTCATCTCAATACGAACGTGGAAAGTGTCTGCAAGCACTTTTATGAGCTGTCGGAAGTCAACTCGTTCATCGGCAATATAGTAGAATATGGCTTTGTTTCCATCGCCTTGATACTCCACATCACCTATTTTCATGTCCAATCCGAGTTCCTTTGCTATCTTACGACTTTCGATCATGGTGTCATGTTCACGCGCTTTCGCCTCGTGATATTTATCCATATCCACTTGCTTTGCTAAGCGATAGACACGTTTTATCTCGTCGGGAGACTTCAAGTTTGCTTTTTTCACCTGCAATTTTACAAGACTTCCCGTAAGTGTAACAACGCCAATGTCGTGTCCCGGACTTGCCTCCACTGCCACGATGTCGCCTTTTTGCAGTTCAAGACCATTCACGTTGTGGTAATATCCCTTTCGTGTATTCTTGAATTGCACCTCTACCAAGTCGGTGATAAGCGTGTTTCCCGGCACGTCAGCCAACCAATCGTATGTGTTAAGTTGCTTGTCTTGCCGTCCGCAACCTTTATGACACAGACCTCTTCCGCATCCTGACGATATTTTATATTTCATGTTTTTGTAATCCATTATTATGTATTTATATTTTGTCTTAAAGGAAATATCATCACAATGATGTGTTTTTTATCCTTTTTTATTTCTGTATTAAAAGCATTATCATTCTCAAAGCCAAGTCGAAGAACACAATTTTTCCGTTAGCGTTTTGCGCTATGTCACGTTCAGCATGCGCAAGAAGTTCGCTTATTTCTATAACGTTGTTCTCGTTTATGAAGCGTGCGAAGTTCTTAGAGAAATTCTCTTCGTCAAGCGTCATATAGTTAAGTTCGCTTTTACGGAAGTTGTATATGAAGTTCTCTCTTATCATACGTTGGAAATAAACGAGCATTCTTTTCTGCTTCTCGCGCCCGTTCGATGCTGCCGTTTCGCTCCATTTCTTCAACTCTTTTATGTTTCTCATGTATGCAAGACGCATAAGCATGATGAACAAATCCAAGAACATGCGGTTTTCGTTGCCCGTATCGAGTTCTTCAAGTGCCCTTGTCCAACTGCCGTTTGCCACTCTTGCAATTCTCTTTGCAGCCTCTTCGTCTATTC
>CALGRN010000129.1 GCA_937880835.1 uncultured Prevotella sp.
GTAACCAAACTTAGAGATGAACTGCGACAAATTAGCCAATTTCTCAGGATCCGGAAGATCGTGAATACGATACACGAAAGTCTTAGGCTTTTCGTTCTTGCTCTTCGTTTTTCCAATATGTTCCGCAACCGTTCTGTTTGCAAGCAGCATGAACTCTTCTATCAGTTTGTTGGCGTCTTTCGAACGTTTGAAGTAGCAACGTGTGGGCTTTCCTTTATCATCAACATCGAAATGAAGCTCTTCGGAGTCGAATTTTACAGCACCGTTTTCAAACCTTTTGGCTCTCAGTTTCTTTGCCAAGCGGTCGAGCATCACTATTTCGGCAGCCAGTTCGCCTTTATATTCTCCGCTCTTAGGTACGGGAGCAGGCTCTCCCGTGCCGTCTTTCACGCCGTTGTCTTCCAATATCTGCTGCACTTCTTCATAAGCAAAGCGGCGGTTACTCTTTATAACCGTATGCACAAGACGCCAGTTTTTTATCTCTGCTTCATCGTTCATGTTGAACACTACACTGTATGCGAGCTTCTCTTCATCAGGTCTCAGCGAGCAGATAAAGTTGCAAAGACGTTCCGGCAGCATCGGTATGGTACGGTCAACGAGATATACCGACGTGGCACGTTTCTGCGCTTCTTTGTCTATTACCGACCCTTCGGTAACGTAATGCGACACATCTGCTATGTGAACACCTATCTCCCAGAGTCCTTTTTCCAATTCTCTTATCGACAAAGCATCGTCAAAATCTTTCGCATCACGAGGGTCAATGGTGAACGTGCATACATCTCTGAAATCTTCACGTTCATTGAAATCCTTCTCCGTTATATCCGCATTGATCTGCTCGGCAGCTTCTTCCACCTCCTTAGGATATACATACGGCAAGTCATATTGAGCGAGAATAGAGTTCATTTCGGCGTCGTTGTCGCCCGAAGGTCCTAAAATGTCAATCACTTCTCCTATGATATTCTTGCTTGTTTGGCTTGGCCATTCTATTATTTTCACTACTGCCTTGTCGTCGGACTTACCTCCTTTGAGGTTAGTTTTAGGTATAATGATGTCGTGAATGAACATGTTGCTTTCCGTAATGAGGAATGCTATGTTGTTTTCTACGCGCAAACGTCCCACGAAAGTATCTTTGGCATGGCTCAACACATCTGTCACCATTGCCTCGCGTATATGGTTTCGCCGGCGTGCCATCATTGAAACGCGCACCCTGTCGCCGTTTAATGCGAACATGGAGTTACGCTCCGACACGAACACAGGCTTATCGCTGCCGTCCGGAATGAATGAATTCTTGCCGTTGGATTTACGCACAAAGACACCTTCCTGTACTTGTCCTTTGAGGTTAAGGCGATACGAATTGTCCGATACTTTTGTGAGAAGGTCGTCCCAAGTCATCTCTTCCATTATGTCGATGGCAAGCATTTTCAGCGGATGAGTGTTCAGTTTCAGTTGTCGGAATATATGTTTCAGACTGAAAGTTTCGTTCGGTTGTGTTTGGAAAAAGCCCTGCAACTTCTCTGAAAGCTGCTGTTTATTCATGCGTTTTCCACCTTTTTTTACTTTTCCCATATTCATATTGTTTTTTTATTATACCACTTGTGTATGCTTTCCGTCGGATTTTATCTGCTGCGAAACGGCTGAACGTCAATGCAGCTTCATTTCAGGAAGCATAACAGATGCTACAAAGTAACTAAATAAAAATGACAAACGGTAATTTTGAACGGATTATTTTATATTAAATTTGTGTTACATCGGAATTATGTATAACTTTGCCAAACACTGTTAAAGCATAAAAGCTATGGACAATGAACTGCGTGAAAAGAAGATATACAGAGTGACTTTGGCGGGCAGCCTGATAAATTTGGTACTGCTCGTGTTCAAGTTTGCCGCCGGAATATTGGGCGGTTCGGCTGCCATGATAGCCGATGCGGTGCACTCGCTTTCCGACTTTTTCACAGACATAGTGGTGATGTTGTTTGTAAAGATAAGCAACAAGCCGCAGGATAAAGACCACGACTACGGTCACGGAAAATATGAAACGCTCGCCACGGCAATAATAGGTGTTGCGCTGATGGGTGTCGGTGCGATGATATGTTACAACGGAATGCAGAAAGTCTATGCTGCTTTCAGCGGAAACGTGCTGCCATCTCCGGGTATGATAGCTCTTATAGCGGCATTGGCAAGCATTGCCTTGAAGGAATGGGCATACCGATTTACTGCCGGCGTAGGGCGTAAAGTGGGTTCGCAGGCGGTTGTTGCCAACGCGTGGCATCACAGAAGCGACGCTTTTTCTTCTATCGGAACGGCATTGGGAATAGGTGGAGCGATATTGTTGGGGAACAACTGGACGGTGCTCGATCCTATCGCGGCAATAATAGTAAGCATATTTATCCTGCGCACAGCGTATAACATTTTGCGTAAGGCAATGGACGAACTGTTGGAAAAAAGCCTTACCGACGATGTCGAAGAAGAGATAACAAGCATCGCCGAAAGCGAACCGGAGGTGAGTGAGGTGCATCATCTGAAAACACGACGCATAGGCAACAACATTGCAATAGAGATGGACATACGAATGAACGGAAGCATTTCGCTCTACGATTCGCACCAACATGCCACCAACATAGAGCGGAAACTGCGCAGCCGTTTCGGTAAAGACACTCACATAAGGTTGCACGCAGAACCGCTGAAAATAAACGGGAAGTACGTAAAGGAATAGGTTTAAGGCGAAAGACAGGAATAAAAACAGCATCCGAAACGGTATCGTCAACAATATAATATGGATATTTAAATAGGCTATAAATACCTTATTATATATGCAAGTATATACAAATTCAGACACCTATTGAAAGAAACAAAAAGGCATATTGTATAGTATTGAAAATCAAGGGTTTGCAAACGGCATTCCAAAAGCAATCCTTTTCCACTCTGAAAGTTATTGTTTTGCATCGCAAAAGTTATCCTTTCATGATGCAAAAGGATAACTTTTGAAAACCAAAGGCAATAATATCGAAAGTACATTGTTGTAATTTCAAGCATTCAAGGCTGTGCGGACACGCACAGGGTGCGTCCCTACGAGCAATCAATATGTAGGGACAGACGCTCTGTCTGTCCGCAAAATCAACACAAAGAACATGAACCAACAGCCATTTAGAACGCATGCAACACCGTGCCGAATACTTTTATTTACAATAATTTTGCCGTTAAACCGATTTGCAGTATCTTTGCAATGCAAACGGATGTTCTATTGTAAGAACAAACGGCATAAACAGAACAGGAAAATAAAACAAAAGATATATGGAACAGAGACTTGTAATTTATAACACTCTATCACGTAAAAAAGAAATCTTCGAACCATTGCATGCGCCCAACGTAGGCATGTATGTGTGCGGTCCGACAGTATATGGCGACCCGCATTTGGGACACGCCCGCCCCGCAATAACGTTCGACATATTGTTCCGATACCTTAAACACATAGGATATAAGGTGCGCTATGTGCGCAACATCACAGACGTCGGCCACCTCGAGCACGACGCAGACGAGGGGGAGGACAAGATCGCAAAAAAGGCCAGACTGGAGCAGCTTGAGCCTATGGAGGTAGTTCAACACTACTTGACGCGTTACCATAGAGCTATGGATAAACTCAACGTGCTTCCTCCTACCATTGAGCCACATGCATCTGGACATATTATAGAGCAGATAGAATTTGTCAAGAAGATTCTTGATGCAGGTTATGCATACGAGTCTAATGGATCTGTATATTTCGATGTAGAAAAGTACAATAAAGATCATAGATACGGAAAACTCTCAGGTAGAAATATCGAAGAACTTCTTGAGACTACCCGTGATCTGGACGGACAAACCGAGAAAAGAAGAGCTTGCGACTTCGCTCTTTGGAAAAAGGCGCAGCCAGAGCATATTATGCATTGGCCATCACCTTGGAGTGAGGGGTTCCCTGGATGGCATTTGG
>CALGRN010000130.1 GCA_937880835.1 uncultured Prevotella sp.
CTCGTGACCTCCTGCGTGACAGGCAGGCATTCTAACCAACTGAACTAACGCACCAAATCAGAACTTGTTGGCGGTGCGTACGAGACTCGAACTCGTGACCTCCTGCGTGACAGGCAGGCATTCTAACCAACTGAACTAACGCACCATTATGGGCATAATTCTGATTTGCGGTTGCAAAGGTATAGTTTTTTTTTTATATGGCAAAGAATTACCAGACTTTTTTACAAAAAAAGTTGCATAAATAAAACATCGTGATATTCTTTATCAACTATAAGCCAGTCTTTTATAACCGTTTCACCTTTAAAACCCGCTTTCTTGAATATTTGCACAGACTGTTTGTTGTTCACATCTATAATAACATACAACTGGTGAAGATGCAACCTTCTGTCAACATAGCTTATTAAGCTCTCCAATGTGGCATCGGCATATCCTCTGCCACGATAGTTCTGATGTATTGCAATACCGACTTCCGCCCTCAAATTGCAAGGGTCAAAATTAGCCAAGTCAACAATACCAACAGTTTGTTTCTTTTCATTTTCTATTATAAGACGCAACTGTTTGTCGGCATAAATATCACCGGTGCTATTTGCAATATAATCATGAAGCATGTATCTTGAATAAGGAACATTATTACTCCCTACCTTCCATACTTCCGTATCATTTTCTATCGAATAGAGCAAGTCTAAGTCTTCTGGTTCCATTGCTCTGAGAACAACATTAGGTAACGATGTTATCATCCGAAAATTTCTTCTCCTGTTATTATCTTATTGCTATTAATATCAAACGTACCTATTTTTATATTCCATTCGGGAGACATCGAAAAGAATTTCAAAATGTTTTCATATCCAAAAGATGAAGTATCATATACAACGTATGTCACAACCTTTTTATTTCTAATCATATCAATTCCGTTGTGCCCTTTGGGCATTGTCTCATTGTTACCTTCTATGAATGTGCCTTTTATTCCTTTACTTTTAGACAAAATCCTGCATTTTTCCAACATCATTTCAGAACCAATGAAAACAAACTCGCAATCGTTGCTCTTATATGAGGAAGAAAAACCGAGACTTCTTCTAACTCGTTCTGCCTGCATATTCACAAGTGCCAAAGTGGCTTTCATATAAATAGCCGACTTTATGGGAATACTTATCCAAAAACCGAGATGTCTATAATGTTTCTTGAAAAATATAAGCATTGCCTCATAAAAGACATGTACGTATTTGAAACTTGACTTTTGCGTACTCTCACCTTTATAGTGCAGGATGTCAACAGGAATATACCAGTTCTTATATCCACCTTTAAGTATGCGATAAGACAAATCTATATCTTCTCCATACATAAAAAAATCTTCATCCAACAGTCCGACTTTATCAAGTGCTTCACGACGCAATAAGCAGTAAGCTCCGCTTATAACTTCTATCTCGCATGGCTCATCCCAAGCAAGATAACTCATATAATATCGACCGAATTTACGATTTTGAGGAAATCGGTCGCATAGTCCTGTCATTTTATAGAATGCCGTCATGGGTGAAGGAAGTCCTCTGCGAGATTCCATTGCAGGTATTCCATCACAACGAAGCATTCTAACTCCCAATCCGCCTGCATCATCATGAGCATCCATGAAATGAAGACTGTCGCGTATAACACCCTCTCCTACTATCGTGTCAGGATTTAACAGAAGCACATATTTGCTCTCTGTCTGCATAATAGCTATATTATTTGCCTTTGCAAAACCAAGATTACGATTACTTGCTATTATATTGACATCAGGAAAACGTTCACGAAGATAATCTACACTTCCGTCCTTAGAATCGTTATCAACAACGATTATTTCAGCATCAATACCTTCCATTGCACGTTTAAGACTATTCAGACATTGCTCCAAATAGAACTTTACGTTGTAGTTTACTATAACGACAGTAAGGCTATTCATCTTTTGAAGTTTCGGAAATACAACGATTTTCACTGGGATATACGAAGAAAAGGCAAAGGAATAATATTATGCCCATATATCCGAATGCAACATTCATGAATAGATAATAAAGCAAAGTATTTGCTATCATAGGTATACCTATCATGCAAATTCTACATGAACCCCAAACGAGCAAAGATCTTTCGCCGTCAGCAATCAGTCTGCTGTGTATTTTATTAAAGCGAAAAAGACGAAGAGAC
>CALGRN010000131.1 GCA_937880835.1 uncultured Prevotella sp.
ATTCCATCTGGCAACATAAGAATTCTACTTTTTGCAATACTTTCTGTAATATCCAAACCAAGCACTTCCTTATGATGAGAATGTTGAACTGACAAAAAGAGTAGTGGAATATGCACACAAATATGACGTAACGGTAGAAGGAGAGCTTGGCGTTCTTGCAGGAGTTGAGGACGAAGTACAGTCGGAAGTGTCTCATTACACGAAACCTGAGGAGGTAATAGACTTCACTTCGAAGACCGGAGTGGATTCTCTCGCTATCTCGATAGGAACATCTCACGGAGCTTACAAGTTCAAACCGGAGCAATGTACGCGTGATCCGAAGACCGGAAAACTCGTTCCTCCGCCATTGGCATTCGATGTTCTTGATGCCATTATGGAAAAACTTCCCGGCTTCCCGATAGTTCTTCACGGTTCATCATCAGTTCCGCAAGAATACGTTGACACAATAAATGCCTACGGTGGTAAATTGCCTGATGCTGTCGGAATACCGGAAGAACAACTGCGTAAGGCAACAAAGAGTGCTGTCTGCAAGATAAATATCGACTCAGACTCACGTCTTGCATTCACCGCAGCAGTGCGCAAGGTGTTCGTTGAGAAGCCCGCAGAGTTCGATCCGCGTAAGTATTGCGGTCCGGCACGCGACCTTATGGAGGAAATGTACAAGCATAAGATAAAGAATGTGCTTGGTTCTGACAACAAGTTAATACAGCTGGACTGATGCAACAGCCATGCTGACGGCATGAAACAATAAAGCGGACGACCTTTTATAAGGGTCGTCCGCTTTATTGTTTCCTTATTATCGTAGTAGCGATTATACCATTTCCTTTGTCAGCAGGCTCTCCAACTCTTCTGCCGAAAGTCTTAAATGGAACTCCCCCTTTATGGCTGCCGTAATGCGTCCGGTCTCTTCCGACACTACTATCGCTATTGCATCGCTCGCCTGAGATATTCCCATTGCCGCGCGATGACGCAGCCCCAACTCTTTCGGTATGTCCTGATTGTGAGACACCGGCAATATACATCCGGCAGCACGTATGCGCTTCTTGGATATTATCATTGCACCATCGTGCAGCGGAGAGTTCTTAAAGAAGATGTTTTCTATCAACCGTTGATTGATATTCGCATCTATTATATCTCCCGTATCGGTTATATCGTCGAGCGGAGCGCCACGTTCTATGACTATCAATGCGCCCACTTTGCCCTTGCTCATGCTTAGGCATGACATTACGATAGGAATTATTGCAGACTTGTCTGCATCTCCTTTCTTAGCCTTAGACGAAAAGAAACGCATTACGCCTTTCATGCTTTGATGTGCGCCGAGCGTGTAAAGGAACTTGCGGATTTCATCCTGAAACAGTATGATTATCGTTATGACACCCACGCTGACAAGTTTATCCATGATGCTTCCGAGCAGCCGCATTTCGAGAACTTGGCTTACGAAGAGCCATATAAGTACGAATACCATTATACCGACAAACACGTTCAGAGAGCGCGATTCTTTCATAAGGCGGTATATGTAATACAACATCAGCGCGACAAGAAATATGTCTATCAGGTCTTTTATTCCGAAGTCGAAGAACATTTTTATGTTTAAGTATTTATGGATTTATGATTTTATGTTTCAGATATATGGTGTGCCACAGAGGCATAATATCATTATTTGCCCATCATATTGACGATTTTCACTGCCTCAGTTGCTTCTTTCACATCGTGGACACGCAGGATTGACGCACCTTTGAGCAGCGAAACAGTATTCAACACAGTTGTTCCGTTGAGCGAGGAAGAGGGATCTCCGCCGAGAAGTCTGAATATCATGCTCTTTCGCGATACTCCTACAAGCAACGGTAAGTCAAGCTCATGCAGTCTGTCGAGTTCGTTCATGAGCACGTAGTTATCTTCCAATGTCTTGCCGAAACCAAATCCCGGGTCAAGTATTATGTCCTTCTGCCCCAAGTCTCGCAGTTGTTTTATCTCTTTTGCGAATGCTTTCATCATCTCTTCCGGATTTGGTTTTACAGACATCAGTATATAAGGAACGCCAAGTTTTGCCACCATTCTGAATATTGAAGGATATTCGCCGTCTTCTTTTTCAAGCGGTGTGTTCACCACACCGGTTATTCCTCCCTCCGACACATCGTTTATTATGTCTGCTCCAAACTCTTCTACGCACATCTTTGCCACATCAGGACGGAACGTGTCTATTGACAGTATGGCGTCCGGTTGTTCTCGTCTTACTATCTCCAATCCTTTCCTGAGCCGTTCCATTTCTTCGTTTTCAGATACTTGAAGTGCATTGGGGCGTGTGGAGAAAGCCCCCACATCTATCATTGTACCACCCTGTTCGATTATCTGATTGGCACGTTCGGCTATCTCGTATTCCGTCTGTTTGCGGCTTCCGGAATAGAAAGAATCGGGCGTAATGTTCAGTATTCCCATTACGTGAGGCTCTGAAAGCGACACCAAACGTCCCTTGATATTTATAAAGTGATTGCCTGTTGATTTCATCTTGAATTTATATATACCTGCAAATATATATAATTTTTTCGGAATCTCGTATTATCATGTTGTTTTTTTAAGCATGCCGGACAACAGCAGTATTGCTTTATTGGTTATCGTCGTATGTCACTTCGCCTTTTCTGAA
>CALGRN010000132.1 GCA_937880835.1 uncultured Prevotella sp.
TACCTATCATATCCAAACAATCGGAAAGATGCTTTTTAAGTCCTGAAAGATCGGCATGACCGTATATGTTTGAACTGAAATTTATCCTTATATCGGGATATTTATAGAGGTCGTCTCCGTGTCCTGTTATCATCCTTTAAGTATTTTATATAACTTGTCCATATCAATATGACTGCGCACATGAGCAGCCAACTTGTCATATTGTTCTTCTTTGAAAGCTCGATAATCGAACTTATTATCGTTATTAACGAGCTTTTCGGTATAAGGTTTGAGCAACAAATCGATGAACTCCGAATTGTCGAGAATACCGTGAATGTATGTTCCCATGCATTTTTCATCAACGATATATCCGTCTTCGTGTCCGTCTTCAAACACCGCAAGACTTCTCATTTTGTCTCCTTTCTCTGTGCAAACGGTATCTCCCATGTGTATCTCATAGCCTTCGAGCCATTGTTTTTCAATGCTTCCGAGAAGATGAAATTTATCCTGACGTGTCACTTTTTCATCGGTAATAGTGGTTGATACGGGCAGTAATCCGAGTCCGGGCAAGCGTTCAAATCCGCATTCTATATGATTTGGATCGAGCACTTCAATGCCCATCATCTGATAACCGCCGCATATTCCAAATACAGAAGCACCGTTGCGATGTGCTTTTACTATGGCTTGTGCGACACCGTTTCTGCGCAATTCATACAAATCGGCAATGGTACTTTTACTTCCCGGAATTATTATTATATCGGCTTTCGATATGTCATCCACATTGTTTGTATAAAAGAGATGCACTCGCGGGTCACGTTCGAGCACGTTGAAGTCTGTAAAATTGCTTATCTGACGCAGCAAAATGACTGCCACGTTGACCTTTCCGAGCTCTGCATTCATTGACTTTGAAGCAAGACTGACACTGTCTTCTTCTTCTATATATATATCTTTGAAATATGGTATAACGCCTAATACTGGAACACCGCATACATCTTCCATCATCTTTATACCGTCGTCAAACAGCCGAAGGTCTCCTCTGAACTTGTTTATGATTATTCCTTTTATCATGCTTTTATATTCGGGCGTCTGCAATGCAATGCTTCCGTAAACGCTTGCGAACACTCCGCCTCTGTCAATGTCGCCGACTAAGATTACATCCGCATTTGCATGGCGGGCCATAGGCATGTTGACTATATCCTGATTGCGCAGGTTTATCTCCGCAATACTGCCTGCTCCTTCCATTACAACAGGGTTGAAGCGAGACGAAAGCCTGTCGTAAGCAGCACAAACAGCCTTGCGCAATTCCTCTTTTCCTTCAATACGGAAGTATTCGTATGCATGTCTGTTGCCCATTGGTTTGCCGTTCAGCACCACCTGAGAAGTATGATCGGACTGCGGTTTCAACAGAACGGGATTCATATCCGTCTCGCATGGAATGCCGGCAGCTTCTGCCTGAACAGCCTGTGCGCGTCCTATCTCAAATCCTTCGGGTGTGGCATAGGAGTTGAGAGCCATATTTTGAGCCTTGAACGGTGCAGGATTATAGCCGTCTTGTTTCAATATTCGACAAAGCGCAGCTGCTAAAATGCTCTTTCCTACATCACTCCCAGTACCTGCCAACATAAACGAATGCAGGATGTTTGCAGTATTTTTATTTTCAGAATTCATAAATCCAACTGTTTGTAAACGGTTTACTTATATTTAAAGATATGCGACTTTTCAATATACAAAATATTGCGAATGATGCTATTTTGTGTCAAATTAAAAAATATTCGCTATAAAATTACGACTTAAATAAAGATGTGTGTAACTCGCAATGACATTCTTTTCTCTCATGACGGGAGTTGAAACCGGAGCTCCCGACGCATTGAACACCTGAACAATAGATTGCGGAAGACTTCCTTCAAAACGAGTATAATGGAACTCGTGCCCTCTTACGTCATATCCATTCCAGTTCATTTGCCTGTAACCCAACGAGAGTTTACGGTCTTCTTTGCGTGCCGTTATATCGTAAGGCAATGCTCCGACCATATCGAAACGCCCTTCATCGCTTGCTATCGAACGGCATAAATACATCATACCGCCACAC
Source organism: uncultured Prevotella sp. (assembly GCA_937880835.1). Lineage (GTDB taxonomy): Bacteria > Bacteroidota > Bacteroidia > Bacteroidales > Bacteroidaceae > Prevotella. Next base: position 2,069 of record CALGRN010000132.1, read on the forward strand.
TCTGCAATGACCCTTCCGCCTCGCTTGGCATAACATCTTATGCTTTCGAGAGTATTTTTTGCTGCCGAAAGCGTTTCAAGATGTTTCTCCGGATAGCCTCCCGGAAGATAAAGCAGATCGGTGTCGGGTGGCAACGGTTCGTCTTTTTCAGGGTCGAAGAACGTCACATTGCCCATTATTGCGAAAATATCGAGGTGTTCTTGATAAATGAATGAGAACGATTCGGCATTACGCGCAACAGCTATTTTCATATCACCTTTATTTTCCGACACGTCGAATCCATTCTCCGGAACGCCTTTCATTACTGCGCCCAGCAGTCTGTCGCAATCGATATGCGCCTCTATGTTGCTTATAAGAACGTCATCGAAAACTGATTCTTCACTGAAATCGAGCCCGAGATAGCGCGACGACTGCTCCAAATCGGCATTCTTCGGCAGATAACCGAAACATTCAACACCTATATCTTTGCATGCATCACGCAACATTTCAAAATGTCTCGGTGAACCTACTTTATTGAAAATCACACCTTTTATGTCAACATCTGTCCTGAAATTGACAAACCCCGACAACAGCGGTGCAACCGAATAGGCTGCCGATTTGGCATCTACAACCAAGATAACAGGCAATCCGAGCACTCGTGCGACATCATAAGACGAGCCTCGCTCGTGCGAATAACCGTCGAAAAGCCCCATCATTCCCTCTGTTATGCAAACATCAGCACCGTGAGAATAACGGGCATATACATCTCTTACATGCTCTTCGGAAGCCATAAACGTATCGAGATTTACAGAAGGATAGCCGCAAACAGCAGCGTGAAACTTGGTATCTATATAGTCCGGTCCGCACTTGAAAGGATGCACTTTCATCCCTCTGCGCGCCAAACAAGCCATCAGTCCGCGCGCAATGGTGGTCTTGCCTGAACCCGAAGAAGGTGCAGAAATCAAGAATTGAGAAATCTTTCTCTTACACATAAGACTCGCATTTTTATTATTTGAAATTTGCAGACCGCTCATTCCCCTGCGTGAGAAACATTTCCTGCTTCTCGCAAGTAAGTCTGCTTATATCATGCAAAATTATAAAAAATCCCGAGATTATCGGAAAGTAAGGATAAAAAAGACGTCAATGCAGCACGCTATATAAATATGAAAGCACTGTAAAAATCTTTAACCTGCTTATTGAAAGCATTGAAAAATGCGAAATATTTCAACAGAAAACAGCAAACTGCGATACCGATTTGTTTATAAAAAACATATAGAAACGTGAGGCGGATAAAATCCATTCGATAGATTTAATTATGACCGTCAGAGCTATATACACTATCAATTCTTCAAAATGACAAATACTTTCTTTTAATATTCTGATAATCGATGCATTAAAGGAGAATTGCTAATATTCATAATCTGTTTGATTTTATGATTGTCAAAATAGAGTGTTCGCTATATGTTTTCGGACAGACACGAGGTCTGTCCCTACCTATTGATTGCTTGTTGTAAGGACAAACGCCCTGCCTGTCCGCTTCTATTGGATATAAGTGGATGTGTTTTCGCCTGTTGTTGTAGGGACAGATGCTCCGCCTGTCTGCTTCTATCTGTGCCTGTCCACATGTATAAAAAGATACACTTTCGCATCTCTCTGTGCGTCTCCGCATAACATTGCGCGTCCATATTCATAATCCTGTGTCTATGCTATTGTTGTTTTCGGACAAACGGAGAGTATATTCCGCCGAACTAACATAAAGCATGAAATCAGCTGATTAATGCCAAAAGAAGCACGAAACTTATCATGCTGAATATCAGCACTTTAAAAAACATATTCTAAAAGTTATCCTTTTGCACTCTGAAAGCTATTGTTTTGCGTCCTAAAAGGATAACTTTTGCGATGCTAAACAATAACTTTTGAAATTCAAGAAATATCCGATTTCATAAATCTATGCAATATATTTATTGCCATGACAACCTTTAAAACGAATAAAAAAAAGCACACAAATCTCTGTATATCAGACATATGACCAAAGCACTTGCCAAAAGAAAACACAAATATTCAACTGCCTGAACAGCGTTATATCAAAGAAAACAAAACCATTTCAAACTCAAAAACTCGCTACATTTTATCGTTCTGTAAATAAAATTATATATCTTTGCAAGTTGAAATAATATACATACACTGAAAATTGCAGCTCTGCGGGTGTGGTAAAACGAGCCCAAAGGCGGAGACGGTTGTCAGTAAGGAATAACTCTTGTTTACCTTTCTTTTAAGTAAAATATTACGAAAAGATAGGAAAGGAAGTTATTTGCATACAGAACCGTCTTCACAAAATTAAAAGAACAGTTTATTTAGTTAAAGTAATCAAGTTTTACTAACAAATAACTCAACTTCTTAACCACTTGCAACCTGCTCGTAAGTTTATTAGTTTTAAGTCCTTAAACAGGCATCATCCGTTAATAATTATTTGATTTGCGCAAAAACAAAAAAGCAAATCAACGAGATAAATCATACCGCACAAAGAACTTACGGAAATCAATCCGCATGATATCTGAACAAAATCGAAAGTCTGACATTATATATGGGAAACAATTTTCGTGCAGATTTCATATAAACGAATAATGACATTACAAAACAAGAAGCATAAGACCGGCTTCGCAATTACGGCAGTGAGGAAATACACATTTACAAACAATGAGCCGTTGCACGTTTAACTTGCTGTAATTAATTCAAGCAAAATGCAATTTACGAGCAATTAATGTCGATACAAACAACAAGCAGCAGACAAATAGCAAAGAATACTGTCATTATGTATATTCGCATGTTCATAATGATGATAATAGGGCTATATACAAGTCGCATCATCCTTAACACATTAGGAGTTTCCGATTATGGTATCTATAATGTTGTGGGTGGAGTTGGGGCTATGTTTGCAATAATATCCTCTTCGCTATCAAGTTCGATAAGCAGATTTCTCACATTTGAATTGGGACGTAATGATAATGAGCGTCTGAAAGAAATTTTCTCAACCGCAGTAATTGTTCAATTCGTTATTTCGATAATAATAGTAATACTTATAGAAATAATAGGCGTATGGTTTCTAAACTATAAAATGAACATCCCGGAGGGCAGAATGGAAGCTGCAAATTTTGCAATGCAATGTTCTATTGCCTCTTTTGCACTGGGACTCAACAACACTCCTTACAGTGCATCTATTGTAGCTCACGAACGCTTCGGACTATTCGCTTATCTCACATTATTAGATGCAATACTGAAACTTGTTGTTGTTTTCGCGTTGTCAATATCACCTTTCGACAAGCTGAAAACCTATGCACTTTTGCTACTTGCAGTAACAATTGCAGTGCAGATCATTTATTTGATTTATTGCAGAATAAACTTTTCAGAATGTCGTTTCAACTTCAAATATAATCCTGTTTTACTTAAAGAAATGGGCAACTTTGCAGGGTGGAGCTTTTTCGGAAATACCTCTTGGATATTAAATACACAAGGAATTAACATACTTATAAATTTGTTTTTCGGTGTAACAATAAATGCGGCAAGAGGAATTTCCACGCAAGTAAACGCAATGGTTGAAAGCTTCGTAAACAATTTTATGACTGCGCTCAACCCTCAAATAACAAAGTCTTATGCAGCAGGAGACTACGAATATATGCACAAGCTCGTTTATACGGGAGCGAGATACTCTTATTTCCTAATGCTGTTTTTTTCAATACCGATATGTCTCGAAACGCATCAAATTCTTTTGCTATGGCTTAAACAAGTGCCGGAATATTCAGTACCATTCGTAAGACTTACCCTTATATCAACTATGGTCTTTGTATTAGGAAACACATTGACAACATCGCAACTTGCAACAGGAGTAATTAAAAGATACGCGATAGTTACAAGCATATTCACATTTACAGAGTTTCCGCTTACTTATGTACTGTTTAAAGCAGGATTTTCCCCGATATCAACCTATCTGGTTCATATCGCCATATACTTCACTCTCG
>CALGRN010000133.1 GCA_937880835.1 uncultured Prevotella sp.
TTCCCGGAAGCGGCTCATGGTGTTTTGTCGGTCATCAGAGTGCCACAGACGACAGAATAGAAGTGATAGGAGATAAAGGTATGCTTTGTTTCTCGGTTTACAGTTACGCTCCCATACAACTTATAACAAGCGAAGGAACAACAAATATAACAGTTCCAAATCCCCCCTATGTTCAGTTGCCGATAATTAAGTCGGTGATAGAAGATTTACAGGGCTTTGGAGTGTGTGAATGCAATTCTGTTTCGGCAACACCTGTTAATTGGGTGATGGATCGTATTCTCGGAAAGTTCTGAATCATGAAGAGAAGTGTTGTTTTTTCTGTTTTGTTTGCGGTTTGTATGTCTTCGATGGGAGAAGACTCTATACCGAAAAGAAAAACGTTCATCAAGCGTGTGGGACAATCTTTATATGACTTTGTAAAGACTTTTAATGATATTGACACGTCTTATATAGAGCCTCAGCATTATAACTTCACGGTTATGTTGCAGAATACCAACACTTATGAAGTCTTTAATCTTAGGAGCAAGGAGGGAAGTTCCATTACCTTTGCACCTGAACCAAGCTACAAGGTAGGTCCTTATTTGGGATGGCGTTGGCTTGTCTTGGGATATACTTTTGACGTCAAGCGATTGTTTGTCGGCGGAAAAGCGAAGCAGGAGTTTGATTTGAGCATTTACACTTCTGCCGTTGGTATAGACCTTTTTTACCGCAAAACGGGCAACGATTACAAAATAAGAAGTCTTACTCAGAAAGAAGATAATGATATTAAGGAAATACGCGGTATTCCGTTTGACGGGCTTAGTGCGAGCGTAAAAGGTTTCAACATTTACTATATTTTCAATCGTAAGAAGTTGTCTTATCCTGCTGCATTCTCTCAAAGCACTCGTCAGAAGATAAGTTGCGGCTCGCCTATAATAGGAATTGGATACTCAAAGCACACATTATCAGTTGACTGGGATAAATTGCAGAATATCATAGATGAACGTTCGGGCGGAATGGTAGAGTTGGACAAGAACATGCTTTTTGGCAACTTAAAGTATTCCGACATTTCCGTATCGGGAGGGTATGCTTATAATTGGGTGTTTGCAAGGAATTTGCTTTTCGCTTCATCCCTTTCGCTTGCGTTAGGCTACAAACGTTCATCGGGTGATTTGACCGAAAGCGAAGGGTTCTCTTTCGAAAACTTCAATATAGACGGAGTAGGGCGTTTCGGTTTGGTGTGGAACAACAATCGGTGGTATATGGGTGCAAGTGCCATAGTACATTCCTATAACTATGGCAGGAAGCAATTTTCAACTTCCAATGTATTTGGGAGTCTGAATATATATATAGGATTTAATTTCGGTAAAAAATAAATTTAACTATGATTAGAAGAATTGTATTTTCGTTATTGCTGACATTGTGCTGCACTTACGCATGGTCTCGTGCGCAATATACCAAATCAGACAGTCTGCGTGTGGTTTCGCTTTTATCAGAGGCTGCAAAGTTGCCGAAATCCACCAACTGGATGTTGCATTTTGCACGTAAGTTCTACGGAATACCCTATGTAGCGCATACGCTTGACAGGAATAGGAGAGAGAGACTCGTTGTGAATCTTAAAGAGCTTGACTGCACGACCTATGTGGAGCAAGTGCTCGCTTTGTCAGTATGTGCGGCAGAGAGAAAAAGGACGTTCGGCGATTTCTGTAACATGCTCATGCAGATAAGATACATGGACGGTAAGATAGGATATGCAAATCGGCTGCATTACTTCACGACGTGGATAGATGACAATGTGAAGAAAGGGCTTGTGACGGACATCGGAGTGAGCAGAGCACCCTTCACTGCCGTGCAGCGACTTAACATAAACTACATGTCGAAGAACGTTTCCAAGTATTCGATGCTCAAAGCCAATCCTAAGCTCTTGCCATATATAAAGGCAATGGAGAAGAAGTTGACGGGGCGCAAGGAGAGATATATACCCAAGTCGGAGATATACAATTCGGAGCTGCTGAGGAGGACAATAGCAGATGGTGATATTCTGGTTATAATAACAAACAGAAAAGGACTTGACACTTCGCATATCGGCATAGCAGTGTGGCACAAGGACGGTCTGCATATGATAAATGCGTCGTCTGTGCACGGCAAAGTTGTGGAAGAACCGATGACGTTGCGCGAGTATATGAAAAAGCATCCCTCGCAGATAGGAATAAGAGTTTGCCGCATGAAGCGTGCGTAATGGGAGCGTGCGTTTTCTCTCGGTGTATATCAGAAGCGGTTGGCTTGCAGCAGAGAAAATGATTTGAAACCTTATGAAATTCTTATTCTTTCAGCAGAGAATTTGAAGTTTATCAGCAGAGTAATTGCATTCTCTCGGCAGAAAAATAATATTCTCTTAGCAGAAAGTTTGCATTTTATGCTATCGTTTCGGAGAAAAACAGTATTTTTGCGTTTAATTATTAACCTTTTAAATATGAAATATCATGATTAAGTATGTTATTTTAGCTAAAAAGAACCCTTTGAACAAAAAGGTGAAGTATTATCCACAGTCAGCTCCTGCCACGCCGATGTCGCTGGCACAGATAGTAAAGCGTGTGGAAAGGCGTTCGACTGTGTCGAGTGCAGATGTGAAGGCAGTGCTCGACGCATTGCAGTTTGAAGTAATCGATGCTTTGGAGAACGGCAATACTGTTCGTCTCGGCGATCTCGGTTCGTTTCGTCTGACTATTAAGGCGGATGGTGCCGACTCTGCTTCCGAAGCCAAGAAGAAAGGTGCGAATTTGATAAAGCAGGTGAACGTTCAGTTTACCAAGAGCACGGCGATGCGCGATGCTTTTGATGTGAAGACTCTCGACTTTGCTCCGCAGGAGGATGTTGTTAACGCCAAAGAGCAAGGCGGTGGCGGCGGAGGAGTAGAAAATCCATAAGCGCGAAAAATGAAATCGGCGTGCAGGGCATAATGTTTCCGCACGCCGATTTCAGAATGTATCCTGCGCGGTTTCGGTTTCTGTGCAGGAAAAACCGACCGGGAGAGGTCGGGAGGCGGACAGGGCAGGCGGGATGTTGCAGGAAGATGCGTGGAGCGGGCGGATGCGCCGAATATTGTTTTTGTGCAGGGTAGCAGGCGTGTTGCAGCAGCAGGCAGGGCGATTGCTGAGGCGGACGGGAATGAAAGAGGAAAGGAATAAATGGGAGATGCGGTTATGAATATAGAAGACGTGAGACTGTATGCGCTCGGGCTGGACGAGAGCGTGACGGAGGAACTTTTTGCGGGGCAATGGATTGTGTTTCGCATAGGTGGCAAATGGTTTTTGCTCGTACAGCTCGATGTGCCCGAACCGCGCGTGGCTGTGAAGCTGCCACCGGAGAGGGCGGCGGAGCTGCGCGAACGGTATGACGGTGTGATGCCTGCTTTTCACATGAACAAGAGGCATTGGAGCGATCTTTATCTGAACAGTCTCGACGGCGGTATGGTGAAGGATTTGATTGCCGTATCTTTCGGTCTGGTGGAGAGCAGATTGCCCAAGCGGACGAGAGGGCAGAAGGGCTGAAAATGGTGCTCGGAAGGGGGCGTTTTTGTATGCTTTTCGGGGCAATTTTGAGGGGTCAAAAATGTGCCTTTATAACTATCTGATAATCAGGGGCTTGCAGGGTGTCAAAATTGTCTTATAAGAGAATTAAAATTGTCTTATAGGACAATTTAAAAAGTCTTATAAGACAATTTTAAGGAGATGTGCAGAGGGATGATTTTCGGTGGTTTCGGGCATGGAAATCGGAGCTGAAAAAATCGGTTGCCCGACGGCATTGTTTTCGACGAGAGTCTTAGTCGGAAAAAACGGCGAAACGTGCTCTTTTGACAGTCGGTTGTTTATGCCTGCAAACTGCGAATTGAAACTTTTCTGCGATTTTTACAACGATATATGAAAACGGTAACAAGATATGAAGATTAACATACTCGAAGATTTGAACGACAGTCAGCGCGCTGCCGTAGAGTATTGCGATGGTCCTTCGCTCGTGATAGCGGGTGCAGGGTCGGGCAAAACGCGTGTGCTGACATACAAGATAGCTTATCTGCTCGACAGGGGTATGATGGCGTGGAATATTCTCGCGCTCACTTTTACAAACAAGGCTGCAAACGAGATGAGAAAGCGTATTGCGGGGCTGGTGGGCGAAAGCACGGCGAGGTATCTTCACATGGGGACGTTTCATTCGGTTTTCTCTCGGATATTGAGGGCTGAGGCAGAGCTTTTGGGATATGGCAGCAATTTTACGATATATGATGAGAATGATTCGCGCTCGCTGATAAAGAATATCGTAAAAGAATTAAATCTCGACGACAAGAAATATAAACCGGCGGCGTTGCGGGCGCGTATATCAATGGCAAAAAACCGTATGATAACGCCGCGTATGTATGCTGACGACAGGGATGTGCAAAGGCGCGATTTTGAAGACCGAATGCCGGATGTGGCAATGGTATATGAGGCATATTGCACGAGATGCAGGCAGGCTAACGCGATGGATTTCGACGATTTGCTTCTGAATACGTGCATGCTTTTCAAAGAGCATCCGGATGTGCTGACGAAGTATGCTGAAAGGTTTCATTTCATTCTCGTGGACGAGTATCAGGATACTAACTTCGTGCAGCAGCAGATACTTCTGCAACTGACAAGAAACAATCGGAATATATGCGTTGTGGGGGACGACGCGCAGAGCATATACGGATTCAGAGGTGCGGATATAAACAATATTCTCAGTTTCAGCACGCACTACGAGAATGCAAAATTGTTCAAGCTCGAACGAAATTATCGCAGCACGCAAATGATAGTGCAGGCTGCAAACAGTCTGATAAAGCATAACGAAAGACAGATACACAAAGATATATACAGCAGAAATGACGAGGGCGAAAAGGTGATGCTGAAATCGACATACAGCGATAAGGAGGAGGCGTTGGTGGTGTGCGGCGACATAAAAAGAATAATGAGGCAGACGGGATGCAGCTATAACGATTTCGCAATATTGTACCGCACCAACGCGCAAAGTCGCAGCTTTGAGGAACAAATGCGAAAGACGAACATACCGTACAGAATAGTAGGCGGACTCAGCTTCTATCAGC